>NZ_JBHVET010000108.1:0-15849 GCF_042802135.1 Kitasatospora sp. NPDC057512 | reverse complement strand
GCCCTGCTCCGGCTGCTCCGGAAGCGCCACGGACGCCGCCGCGCCCGCGGAGGTGCCGGATCCCGGCGTCGCGAACGTACGGTTCTCCACCGGGTTCCGCCCTTCCCTCGTTCGTCTCTCGCTCGTCTGGCTGGTCTGGCTGGTCTGGCTCTTCTGGCTGGTCAGTGCGCGGATCGCCCCGACGGCGCGCTCAGTTGAGCACCTGCATCTCGGCGACCTTGAGCTCGAAGGGCTTGCTGCTCTGGTTGATGCCCGGGATGGTGAACTTCCGCGGGTTCGGCCCGCCGGTGACCACCACGGTGGCCTCCCAGTGCATCGTCACCGTGGCGCTGAAGACGCCCTTCTTCTCACGGGCCGAGCTGGTCCTGAACTCGTAGCCGCAGTCCGGGGACTTCGCGTCGCCGTACGCGGGGTCGTACGGCGTGCCGGGCGTGGTGCAGGAGGTCTGGAGGTGGTCGCCGAAGCTCCAGTCCGCCTTCACCAGCCGGGGCGTGACGGTGACCGAGATGCCCGCGACCGACGCGTTGCCCGGTGCGGGCAGCGCGGCGTCGTCCGCCCAGAGCCAGACCGGGGCGTTGACCACCGCCGTGTTCTGGGGCGCGGCCCGGCCCACCGGGGGCCGGAAGCGGACCCGGTCGTAGGCGGTCTGGATGGCCGTGGCCTCCGCGTTGACGTTCTGCCCGTCCGGCGAGGTGGGCTCGAAGACGATCTCGGCGCCGCCCAGGCCCCCGTCGGTCTGCGGGCAGACCTTCGTGTAGAGCGAGCCGTCCTTGGGGTCGTGGCCGCCCCAGGCCGCGTCGCCCGCGGCCGGCGGGTTGTCCAGCGGGCGGAAGTAGCAGCCCTTGTCGCTGCTGAACCAGCCCAGCTGGGGGTCGTGGCAGGCCCACGCGACCTCGTGGTAGCTGCACAGCTGCGGGCCGGTGCCCGAACCGCCGCCACCGCCGGGCTTCGATCCGCCGGGCGTCGTGGTCGTTCCACCGGAATTGACGTCCACGCAGATCACGTTCGGGTAGCACTGCTCGGCCCCGCCGCTCGGCGGTTCGTCCGCGGTCGCACCCACCGCCGAGGACAGCAGCAACCCGGCCGACATCGACGCGGCGACCGCGATTCGCCGGGCCGGTTTCCGCGCGTTCAGCATGTCCGGTCCACCTCCCGTTTGAAGTCGTAGATCAACCAATGTGCTTGGAACCAGCGCAGGGAAGCGGTTCCGACGTACCGGTTCAGGCGTGCTCCGGGATCCCTGACGGCCCCGGTGACGGCATCGACGCGGTGCCAGCCGGACAGGTCGACGCAGTCCTCGATCACGGCGGTCTGCGGATCGGCTTTCAGGTCAACGGTCTTGACCACCGCGGAATTGCGCGGTGTTCCGGTCATCACCACTTTGGCGTCGCGCAGTTGCCGGAGGCCGACCAGGCTGTCGGACAGCGCCCGACCGGAGGAGTACTGCTCCAGTCCGTAACCGTCCGAATCCGACCGCCCGAACACCTCGGCCTGGGCCTGCCACCAGTCCTGATACGCCTTCAGGGCCAGCCGCGCCATGGCCCCTTCCGGGCCGCTGGTCGGCGCGATCGAATCGTTTGCCGAACCACTCGAAGGAGTTAGCGGGTTCACTCCCGCGACGGTGGGCGCGGCCGACCCGATGCGATCGACGGAACCGCCCGCACCACCGCCCGCACAAGCACCGAGCAGCAACACCAGAACCGCCCCACCGACCCCAACCGCCCCAGGGCGCAACACATTTCCGCGCTGCCGCATGGCCCCACCTCATTGCGACCGACCTGATCCGTGATCCACGGCCGCCAGGAGAATTCCGCCGTCCCACCGGTGTTTCCGCTGGGGATCGATTCTTCGCCAACCCACCCCATCACGGCAACACCTCAGGCCCCCTGACCTTACGCGGAAGGCGGTTCCGTCGGGGCACTTTCCCGCCACAGCACGGCCAACAGTTCCTCGGAAAGCGACAATCCGGCCAATGCGCCCCGAACCGCGGCCCGATTGCGCATCAGAAGCCGCCCGGCGTGCGGCGGAACGAGCAGGCGCGCGCCAGGCGCACCCGAACTACCGGCCGGTTCCCCGCCGTCCGTCAGCGCGGCCACGGCCGGCTGGAGATCGAGCGGGGCGACGGCCGCGGGGGCACCCGGGACGCCCTGGCGCAGGACGGTGGTCAGGGCCCGGCTGAACGAGCCCTCCCCGCCCGGCAGGACGGCGTCCCGGCCGCGTCTGCCCGGGGCGTAGCGGCTGCCCGGGCTGTAGCGGCCGATCCGGCCCCACAGCGGGACCCTCGAGTAGCTCAGCAGCTCGCCGGCGCCGTCCTCGCCGCGCTCCAGCGCCGCCCAGGCGTCCCGGTCGACCGCCGCGTCGACCAGCAGCAGCGCCTCCTCCTGGTCCCCGTGCACCATCGCGCTGACCACCCAGTCCCAGGCCAAGCCCCGGCGGTAGGCGTTGTCGGCGGTGCTGCCGGCGGTGACCAGGGCGAGCCGGCGCCCGCGCGGATCGGCCACCAGCTGGCCGACCAGGCAGACCAGCAGCCAGCGGCCGGGGTGCAGGGCGGCATCCCGGACGGCGGTGAGCATCGCGTTGGCGTCCGCGTCCGGCGGCACCGTGGTGACCCGGCAGCCGGCCGCGCCGGTGTCGAAGCACATCCCGGGCAGCACCTCGGCGAGCAGCCGGGCACCGTCCGGCGCGAGCGCCGCACCCCCGAAGGCCCGGTCGGGCCCGCCGTCCGCCCCGATCACCACCAGATCGACCCCGCCCGCCATCCGGCCGTCCCCCTCCTGCACCATTTCTCCACCCGCCGGGCAGGCTACCGCCCCGGACGGCCGCCGACGGGGCTCCCGGCCCGTCCGCTCAGGGACCATGGGCCCTATCGATGCGGGCACCGACCGAGGACGATCGGACGCATGGAGCGTGAGGACCGTGTGGAGACCCTGAGCGAGGCCGAGTGCCTGCGGCTGCTCAGCACCGTGCCCGTCGGGCGCGTGGTGTACACCGAGCACGCGCTGCCGGCCGTCCTGCCGGTCTCCTTCGAGGTCCTGGACGGGCGGCTGGTGCTCGCCGTACGCCGGGGAAGTGCCACCGCGCGCGGGCTTGACGGCACGGTGGTGGCCTTCCAGGCGGATCTGCTGGACCCGGTCACCCGCACCGGGTGGAGCGTACTGGTGCACGGGCGGGCCGACGTGGTGAGCGACCCCGAGCAGGTCCGGCGGGTGCTGCGCTCCGGCCTGCGGCCGTGGGTGGGCGATCCGGAGCCGCTGTTCGTGGCGCTGGTGCCGGAGCTGGTGAGCGGCCGCCGGCTGTTCCCGACCGGACCGGGCGCCCCGGGCCTCCAGGCTCGACGGCCGATGAGCGCGGGGCCGGTGGGGACCGGACCCGTGAACACCGGTTTCCCGCTCGGCTCCTGACAGATACCGATGGGTAGGCATACGCTTCCGGCGTCCTGATCCCTCCCCGGGTCCGTCCCCCACCAGGAGCGCACCGTGACGACCTTCGCCTCCCTCGCCGAGCTGACCGCCGCCGTCGGCACCGAGCTGGGCACCAGCCAGTGGCACACCATCGAGCAGCGGCAGATCGACCTGTTCGCCGAGGCGACCGGTGACCACCAGTGGATCCACGTGGACCCGGAGCGGGCCAAGGAGAGCCAGTTCGGCTCGACCATCGCGCACGGCTACCTGACCCAGTCGATGATCCCGGTGCTGGCGAAGGAGTGCTACACCGTCGAGGGCGTGCGGATGGCGCTGAACTACGGCTCCGACAAGGTGCGCTTCCCGGCGCCGGTGCCGGTGGGCACGGCGGTCCGGGCCACCGCCGAGCTGCTCTCGGCCACCGAGGTGCCGGGCGGGGTCCAGGCGGTGGTGCGCTTCACCGTGACCAGTGAGCGGAGCGCCAAGCCGCACTGCGTAGCGGAGACGATCACCCGCTTCTACGCCTGACGGAGGGCGGGCCGACGGACGGTCCGACGGGCGGGCCGGCCCGCGCTCCACTCGGCGCGGGCCCGGGCCGAGCGGAACCCGGGCACCGGCCCGGGCCGCCTTCCCCGGGTACGCCGATTGGACCGCGCCGGGCTCTCCACCAGGTCCGGACGGCCCACGGCGAGTAATCTCCGACGAGATGGTTGTCGTATCGCAGCAGCCCCACCCGCCGCTGTGCTGCGCGCCCCGGCACGCCCGGTAGCCGTGACCGTCCCTGGAGGAGCCGTGCCCCGCCCCGCCCCGTGGTTCTCCCGCCTCGCCGGTCTGACGTCGCAGCTCGCCCCGCCGTCCACCGGCCCCGCGACCGAGCGCGCCGTCCCCGGCCTGGCCGGACTGCCCCGGTCCGCCTGGCACCGGATCCGGACCGACGCCTTCGGCGCCGAGCCCCGGGGCGAACGGCTGGCCCGCATCCGCCGCTCCCCCCAGTTCGCCGACGGCGCCTTCCGCAACCCGGTGCCGACCCGCCGCCTGGTGTACGAGCGCAGCCCGCTGGAGATCACCCGGGCCCAGCTGACCGGGGACAAGACCCGCCGGACGCCGACCGCCGCCGTCCCGGTGCACCGGCTGCTCCCCGTCGACCTGGCCGCGCCGCCCCGGTCCGGACTGCGGCTGACCTGGCTGGGGCACGCCACGGTCCTGGCCGAGATCGACGGACGGCGGGTGCTGCTCGACCCGGTCTGGGGCGAGCGCTGCTCCCCCTTCTCCTGGACCGGGCCCAAGCGGCTGCACCCGGTGCCGCTGCCGCTGTCCGAACTCGGCCCGGTGGACGCGGTCGTGATCTCCCACGACCACTACGACCACCTCGACATGGGCACCGTCCGGGCGCTGATCGGGACGGGCGCGGCGTTCGCCGTCCCGCTCGGGGTCGGGGCGCACCTGGAACACTGGGGCGTACCGGCCGAGCGGATCGTCGAGCTGGACTGGTGGGAGTCGGCCGAGGTCGCCGGGCTGACCCTGACCGCCACGCCGGCCCGCCACTACTGCAGCCGCGGGCCGCGCACCAGCACGCTGTTCCTGTGGGCGTCCTGGGTGGTGGCCGGTGGCGGGCGGAGGATCTTCCACAGCGGGGACACCGGCTACTTCCCCGGCTTCGCCGAGATCGGCCGCCGGCTCGGGCCGTTCGACGCGACGATGATGCAGGTCGGCGCGTACAGCGACTTCTGGCCCGAGGTGCACATGACCCCCGAGGAGGGCGTGCGGGCGCACCTGGACCTGGGCGGCGAGCTGCTGCTGCCGATCCACTGGTGCACCTTCAACCTCGCGCTGCACCCCTGGGAGGAGCCCGCCGAGCGGGTGGTCACCGCCGCCCAGACGCTCGGCGCCCGGCTCGCGGTGCCCCGCCCCGGCAAGCCCTTCGAACCGGCCGCCGCGCCCGCCCTGCGGCTGTGGTGGCGCGCCGTCGCCGCCGGCCCGCACGGCATCCCGCCGCTGGTCGGCGAGCGGTCGGAGCAGGCGGTGGCCGGCCCGGGGGCGGGCGGGGCGCGCGAACAGGCGACGACTTTCAGCGAACAGATTTCAAAGTCTGTTCGCTGAAAGTTGTTCGCTGAAAGCTGTCGGCTGAAAGTTGTCAGCCGACAGCCGGCCCGACCCGTACCGCCCCCGTCAGCCCGCGAGGACGTCCCGCAGCGCCCGGGCCTCCTTGACCACCCGGCCCGAGCCGCCGCGTCCGGCCGCCGCCGTCACCTCGGCGACCGGCCCACGGGCCCCGGTGCGCCGGGCGCAGTCGGTGGCCAGCGCGATCAGGTCGCCCAGCCCGCGCGCCGACTGGTCGGCCTCCCCCAGCAGACCCGGCAGGGCCGCCCCGAGCACCGACCAGACCGTCGCCCGGGCGCCGGTCTCCGCCGCCGTGGTGAGCGCCGCCCCCAGCCGGCCGGCCATCACCGTGCCGCAGGCCACCAGGGCGCCGAGCTCACGGCCGAGCAGCCCGCCGTCCAGGTCGCCGCGCGCGGCGAGCACCAGCAGGGCGTCCACCGCCGCCGTCCGGTCCTCGGCGTGCCGGGCGCCCAGGCCGTACGCCAGCGCGAGGTGCAGTGCGAGCCCGGCCGGGCCACCGGCCTCGGCGAGCAGCGGGAGGTAGCGGGCGGCGCCGCGCTCATCCTGGTCGGCGCCCTCGGCGAAGGGGTCGAGCCAGCGCGCGGCCAGCTCCTCCCGGTGCCAGGGGAGCATCGCGAACCAGTGCTCGACGGGCCGCCAGTTCCAGCCGTGCACCCTGCGCACCCGGGCGACGCTGGGCTCGGTGCCGTCCAGCAGGGCCCGCAGTTCGGCCGTGAGCCGCTCGCCGCCCGGCCCCTTCGGTCCGCTACCGATGCCCGGCTGGGCGACGGCGATCCGCTCGACCTCCTCCCACCAGCGGTCCCCGTACCTGTTGGTGTGCCGCACCCCCTTGCCGGGCGCGAACAGCACCCGCTCGGAGGGCTGCCCGGGCAGGCCGCCGGTGCGCAGCCAGTGCGCCACCCACCGCCCGGCCGGGGAGGTGAGCTCCTCGGCGGCCTTCAGCACCGCCTCCTCCGCCCGCACGTCGACCCGCAACAGGGCCTGGGAGAGGTCGGCCTTCCCCGGCTTGACGCCCGCCGCCTCGTACCCGGCGAGCCGCTCCACCAGTTCGGCCGCGTCCAGTGCGCCGGTGGCGTCGGTGGGGGTGGCGAGCAGGTACGGCAGCCGGGCCTGGTGGACCTGCCAGGCGGCCTCCTCCAGCCGGGCGGCGAGGACGGCCCCGTGCACGGTGGTGTTCGCTCCGCGCAGCACGGAGCGGCCGTTGCGGCCGAGGTAGTCCCAGACCTTCCACGGCGGCGTCTCTCCGGCCACCGCGGCCACCACGTAGAGGATGTCCCGGGGCACGCAGTCCCCCCAGCTGTTGCCGCCGCGCCACGGGTGCACCCGGCGGACCGGCTCCAGCACCGTGACGAGCGCCTTCCGGTCCAGGTGGGTCAGCCGGACCAGCCCGTCCAGCACCCGCTCGAAGTCCGCCACGGCGGGCTCCTGCGGGGCCAGCAGGGCGGACAGCTCCTCCGCGAGTTCCACCGCCGAGCCGATCGGGGCGCCGAGCGCCCTCGGTGCGGGGGCCGGCGGGAGGAAGGCGTTCCACCCGGCGTCCGCATCGTCCTCGTCGCCGCCGACCGGCGCGCCCAGCAGGTCGCCCGCGCGCCGGTGGTGGGCCGGGTTCAGCGCCTCGGCGGCGGACCGCAGCTCCGCCACCACCGCCTCCCCCGCCGCCTTCAGGTGCCGGGCCACCACGTTCAGCGCCCGTTCCTGCAGGGCCGCGTCGGGGTGCCCGAAGGCCTCGGCCGCGGCCAGCACCACCGGACCGGAGCGCCCGGGCGCGCGCCGGGCCGCCTTGTCCAGCCAGGCCAGCTGGGCGCGGACCAGCTTCTTCTCGGTCCGGAACAGCACCACCGCCGAGGCCTCGGAGAGCACCTCGGGCTCGATCAGGCCGGCCTCGTCCAGCCCGGCGAGCACCTCCTGGGCGTGCCCGGCGAGCACCGACTGGCCGTCCAGCAGCGCCACCAGGTCGCGCACCCGGGCCGCGTACTCGGCCGGCGTCGGGTCGAGCGCCCGCAGCACCTCCAGGAAGGCCCGCTGGTCGCCCGGTTTGCCGCCGCGCAGCAGCCGGGCCAGGCAGCGGTCGAGCAGCTCGGTCCGGTCGACCACGCCGGCCGCGGCCAGTTCGCCGATCGCCTCGGTCCAGACGTCGCCGGGGCGCGGGCTGTGCCGGAACGTCAGCGGCCAGCTGATGTCGGCGAGTTCGAGCAGCTCGGGCAGCAGCACCGGGGTGAAGGCGTCCTGGCGCAGCTTCTCGGCCAGCGTCGGGCGCGCGCCGCCGCTGCCGAAGTGCTGCACGCTGTCCATCCAGCCCCGGACGAAGGTCTCGCCGCGCGGCACCTCGCAGCCGGTGCGCCGGACCACCGCCTCCATCACCGGGTACATCGACCAGCCCTGGTTGCGCGCCGGCCGGGCGGCGAGCCGGGTGACCACCTCGACCTGCCACTCCGCCGGCTGCGCCTCGACGACCCGGTGCAGCACGGAGTTCCGGGCCCAGTCGCGGACGCCGAAGTCGCTGCCGGCCAGCCAGGTGGCGGCCGCGGCCGGGCCGGAGTGGCAGCCGGCCCCGGCCACCAGCAAGCGTCCCCTGATCTCGGTCGCCTCCCGGGACCACTCCTGGCGCAGCTCCTTGCGCAGCGCCTTGAGCGCGGTCAGGGCGGCCCGCCGCTGGGCCGCGTCCAGCCCGGCCAGCAGCTCCGGTATCCGTGCCAGCCGCCCGGACCGGACGGTCGTCAGCAGGTCGTCGACGGGCCCCTGCCGGTCGGCCCCCTCCGCCGCGCTCACGCTCCGGCCCCCTTCGCCCCGGCCGCCCCGGCGGCCGTCTCCCGCACCATGCCGACCGCGAGCGCGTGCTTGCACGGCCCGCGTCCGCCCCGGTACTTGCCCCACCACAGGCAGGTGCAGCTCAGCCGCCCCGACGCGTCCGTCCGCACCCGCTGGATGTGGTCGTCCACCGTGACGACGGCCGTCGCCCCGCCCTCCTCCAGCCGTACGGCGCCCGCCTCGACCAGTGCCCGGGCGGCCCGCAGCCGGGGGTTGGCCGCCTCGGCCCGCCCGGCGTCGTACGGGAGCTGCCGGTGGAAGTACGCCGCCTCGGCGGTGTCGTAGCCGATCTGCCCGGCGGTGCCCAGCCGGGTGAGCGCGGCGCGGACCCGCTCGGGGCTCAGCCCGGACTGGGCGGCGAGGTCCCCGACCTCGATCCGGGGCTCCCAGGCGAGCAGCACCGCGATCAGCTCGGCGTCCCGTTCGGCCGCGCCGGTGGCGAGCGAGTCGAGCACCCCGCCCTCGCCGGAGAAGCCCCGGGCGGCGTCGGGCGACAGCGTCAGGGTCAGCCGCATGCCGGGCAGCACCGCCTCCCAGGCGGAGGCGGTCGGCTCACCGGCCGCGACCGGCCCGTACACCCGCAGCGCGAGCGCGTGCCGCAGCACCCGCTGGAGCGCGACCAGCCGCTCGGGCCCGGGCAGGCAGACCGCGCCGGGCACCGGCCGGGTGGTCGGCCGCAGCGCCTTCCCGGCCGGGACGACCCAGCCGACGCCTGACCGCCCGCCGCGCGGCAGCGAGCGCAGGAACCGGACCGCCTCGGCGGCGGGCAGCTCGGCGCGCGGTTCGAAACCGGCGGCGACCACCTGGGTCTCGGCGAAGCCGCGCAGCCAGCGCTCCGGCAGCGGCACCTTCTTCTCGACCAGCGGGCCGTCGAAGGTGGTGACCTCCAGCGCGTCCGGCCCGACCGCGAGGTGCAGCGGGTCGGCCGGGCCGATCCTGGTCAGCGCCTCGCGCAGCGGGTTGTTGACGTCCACGTTGGTGGTGCCGTGGCCGATCTCGTCCCCGTCGAGCCCGGCCCCGAGCACGTCGAGCCGGGCGTAGACGCCGCAGCAGCCCGAGAAGGACTCGAAGCGCAGCCGGTCCCCGTTGGCGGTGACCACCGGGTCGAGCGAGGCGCGCAGCCGCGGCTGGTAGTAGCGCGCGGCGGCGACGTCCGCGACCGCGAGCAACGCGGCGGCGGCCGGCGCCGGATCGGCCAGGAAGCCCGCGAAGAAGCGCGGGTTGGCGGCGGCGCCGAGCGGGGTGGCGCCGCCGGAGGTGGCCAGGTCGAGGTGCCGGCCGTCGGCGCCGTCCAGGACGGCCGACGGGCGCAGATAGGCGTACGCGTGTGCGGATTGCGTCATGCCGAGCACGCTAGGTGAGGGCACTGACAATCCGTCGGGACGACCCCGGGGCGGCCTCGGGGCGGCATCGCGAGGGCACCGGGAGGGCCTCGACCAGGCCGGGAGCGGGGCGCGGTCCGATGATCAGACTGGAACGTGTTCTACGTCATCATGCGAGCCCGCGGACGGCGTTACCCAGGTCACACCACCACACGGTTGGCTTCTGCCACTATGGCTTCGTGACCGACCTCACCGAACCGCACGTCCGGACCGAACGGCGCGCCGTGCCGACCGCCCCGTTCGCCGAGCTGCTGGAGATCGAGCGACTGGACGAGAACACGTTCCGGGGCCGCTGCCACGCCGGCGCCCCGATGCGCGCCTTCGGCGGGCACGTCGCCGCGCAGGCGCTCGTCGCCGCCGGGCGCACCTGCGAGGACCGGCGCCCGGTGCACTCGCTGCACGGCTACTTCCTGCTGCCGGGCACCCCGGGCCACCCGATCGACTACCTGGTCGAGCGGGTCCGCGAGGGCCTGTCGTACACCACCCGCCGGGTGACGGCGCTCCAGCGGGGGAACGAGATCTTCACCCTCTCGGTCTCCTTCAAGCACCCCGAGCCGGCCGCCGACCGCCAGCGCGGGATCCCGCCGCTGCCGCACCCGGAGTCGCTGCCGAACGCCGTCGCCCTCCTGCCCGAGGAGGTCCGTCGGGGATTCGCCGCGGCCGGCGGCTTCCGCGACCTCGACCTGCGGTTCGTCCCGGTGGACACCCCCGGGCTGCCGCCGGCCGCCCCCGGGCTGCTCCAGCAGTTCGTCTGGATGCGCACCGCCTCCCCGCTACCGGACGGCGACCCGCTGCTGCACGCCGGCGCGCTCACCTACCTGTCCGACCTCACCCTGGCCTCCACCGTCGGGCTGAACGTGCAGCCGAACTTCTTCCAGCGCACCGAACCGCCCCGGCTGCTGATGGCCTCGCTGGACCACGCGATGTGGTTCCACCGCCCCTTCCGGGCGGACGAGTGGCTGCTGTTCGCCCAGCGCAGCCCGTCCTCCTCGGACGGCCGGGGCCTGGCGCTCGGCGAGTTCTACGACCTGGACGGCCGGCTGGTCGCCTCCGCCGTCCAGGAGGCACTGGTCCGCGACCCGTCGTGACGTCTCCGGGCCCCCTTGTCACACCTCCGGCACCCCGGTGACCGCCGGACGAACGGAAGGGGGCCGGACGGCGTCATACTCCTGAGCGGCCCCGGCCCGTATCATGGTGCGGGTGACCAAGGTTGACCTGTCACCACGGCCGGTGGAGGCGATGTCTCCGCGTCAGCTCGAACGCCGCGAAAGCCTGATCGCGGCCGCGCTCGCCCTGGTGAACGAGATCGGCGTCGAGCGTATGCAGATGAAGCAGGTCTGCGAGCGGTCCGGAGTCGCCCTGGGGACGGCGTACCGCTACTTCTCCTCCAAGGACCACCTGCTGGCTGCGGCGATCGCCGAATGGCACCGCCTGCTGCTGGCCGACCTGGTGGCCGAGCTGCGCGGGCCGAGGGCCGGGCTCGGGGCCACCGACCGGGCGGTGCGGTTCGTCCGGGGCGGGATGCGGGCCTACCAGCGGCAGCCCGAACTCGCCCGACTACGGGTGGCCGTGGCCGCCTCCACCGACCCCTTCGCCAGCGAGGCCCTGCAGGGCATGGCCCGGGCCGACAGCACCGCCCTGCAAGCGGTGACGGCCGAGGTGCCGGCCGCCGCGAGCGACCTGGTGCGGCACATCGTGGCCCACGCCTGGCAGGGCGAGCTGACCGCCTGGGTGACCGGCCGCACCACCCTCGGGGACGCCCGGCGGCGCCTGGAGGACGTGGTGCGGCTGGTGCTGACCCCGTACGAGACGCGCTACCCGGCCCCGTACGAGGTCCAGTCCACCGGCTGAGCCGCGCCGCGCCCCGCCTCCCGGGGCTCACGGCGCGGCGCGGACCACCGCTCGGCTCAGACCACCGTCACCGGGTGGGCCACCACGGCACCGAACAGGTAGCCCTCCCGGTTGAACGGCGCCCGCTCGGGCTGGGTGTTCCCCCGGCGGTCCGTCGCACGGGCGCGCAGCTCGTACGGGCCGGGCCGCCCGGGGCGCCAGTCGAGGCTCCAGCGCGTCCAGCCGTCGGCCCGCGGCTCGTCGCGCAGCTCGGCGTGCCGCCAGGTCCGGCCGCCGTCGGTGCTGACCTCGACCCGGCGCACCGCCGCCGCGCCGGACCACGAGCGCCCGTGCAGCCGGTGCTCGCGGTCCGCCGCCAGCCGCGCCCCCACGGCCAGCTCGAAGGCGCTCTTGACCACCTGGACGGTGAGCGGGTCGCCACCGCCGGGCGGGTAGTCCGGGCCGAACATCCGGTAGAAGTCGGTGTTCCACGGCGAGTACAGCGGGTGGTCGGCGACCTCCACGCTGCCCACCCACTTGATCGAGGCGATGCCCACCCAGCCGGGCACCACCAGCCGGGCCGGGGCGCCGTGGTCCGGGGTGAGCGGCTCGCCGTTCATCTCGTACGCGAGCAGCACGTCGTCCAGCGCCTTCGCGATCGGCAGCGGGCGGCGCACCGGGCCGTAGTTGGTGCCGCCGGCGACGAAGTCCGGGTCCAGGCCGGTGGGCAGCACGTCCACCGCGGCCCCGGTCAGCCCGGCGGCCCGCAGCACTTCGGCCAGCCGGACGCCCCGCCAGCTCGCCGAGCCGACGCCGCCGAGCGTCCACGGCGTGCCCGGGACGGGCTGGTCCTGCTGGCCGGAGTAGTAGCTGCGGCCGTTGCCGGCGCACTCGATCAGCGCGCTGATCCGGGTGGACGGCAGCTCCCGCAGGTCGTCCAGGCCGAACTCGACCGGGCTCCCGGCCGTCGGGGCGCCGCGCAGGCCGCTGCCGAAGAGCCTGAGGCTCCAGGTGTCGGGGTCGATCAGCGGGGTGCTGGTGTGGTTGCGGACGAAGAACCGCTCCACCGGCACGTGGCGGCTGACGACGGCAGCGCCGTCGGCACCGCGGAAGGTGTCCCAGCGCGTCTCGGCGTTGGTGCCGCGCGGCACGAACCACTCGGCGGGCAGCGGTTTGACGATCCCGGGCACGGGCCCGGACGAGGACGCGGGCACCTCCCCGGGCAGCTCCTCGGCGGCCGCCCGGCCCGCGGCGACCGGCGGCGCGGCCGGGACCGGCACGGCGAGCGCCCCGGCGGCGGAGGCCGCCCGCAGCAGCGTCCTGCGGTCCACGCCGTCGGCACGCGCGCCGTCCCGGGCGGCCCGCGTCGGCTCGGCCTGCCTCCGATCTGTCTGCCTCCGATCGGTCTGCCTCCGGTCGGCCGGCGTCGGATCGGCCGACGTCGGGACTGCTTCGTTCGGGGTGCGGACCTCGTCGTCCATGAACGGCGTTCCTTCCGTTTCAGCGTGGTCGGTTCGGCGCCGCGCGCGACCGCGGCCGCCGCCGGGGCCCGCGGGCCGTCCTGGACGGGCTTCCGCTCCCCGGTCTGACCTACTCACCGGTGTGGACTCCTACCGTTCCCATTGTGTCGGCGAAACCCCGCCCCGCAGCGGAGCACCCGGTGTCAGCCACCCCGCTCGCCCGGATCGTCCGGGGTCCCGGCCCCGGACTGCCGCTCGCCCACGGGGCCGGGGGCAGCGCCCGGAACGACCGGGGCCCGCTGCCGCCCGACCTCGCCGCCCACCGCACCGTCGTCGCCCCCGGCCATCCCGGCTCCGGCAACAGCCCGTCGAACCTAGCGAGCCCAGCCCGGACGAACCGCCGAGCGGCTGGTCGCCGTCGCGGACGAGGAGGTCCTGGACGCCTTCGATCCGGCCGGAACCCGGCACGGCCGCCGGGCCCGTCCCCGGCGCGCGCCCGGCCGAACTCACCATCGGGCACCTGCCGGTGGTCGAGGCACGGCCCGAACTGCGCGACGTGCCGCCGGAGTTCCTCAGGAGCCGAGCTCCCCGGGGGGAACACCCCGGCAGGCGGCGGCGTTCGCCCGGTCATGCGCATCGGAGAACTCGCCCGCCTGACCGGGGTGTCCACCCGCCTGCTCCGCTACTACGAGGAGCAGGGCCTGCTCCGGCCGGACCGCACGGCGGCCGGCCACCGCGAGTACGGCGAGGAGGACACCGTCCGGGTGTGGCAGGTCCGCAGCCTGCTCGCGGCCGGTCTGAGCACCCGGGTGATCGCCGAGCTGCTGCCCTGCGCCACCGGTCCGGTCCCCGTCCTGGAGGCCTGCCCGGAGCTGCTCGCCACCCTGCGCGGCGAACTCGCCGACCTGGACTCCCGGATCGAGGACCTCACCCGCAGCCGCCGGGCGCTCTCCCACTACCTCGCCACCGCGCGCGACTCCGGGCCCGACCACGGACCCGACCGCCGGCCCGACCACGGGCACAAGCACGGGCACGACCGCCGGCCCGACCACGGGCACGATCACCGGCACGAGCACGGGCACGACTACGGCGAGGAGCGGGCGGCCTGACGGGACGTAGGTCCCGACCCCGCGCCTCCCCGGCGCGCCGTCCCTCCGCTCGCGGAGCGGACTGGACATAGTGCGACATACAGCTTGAATCCGAGCGTGCCGACGCACGCCGAGTATGTCGAGGGGTCCATCCGATGAGCAGCCAGCCGCCCCAGTCCGACCAGCCCGTGGAGGAGCCCGACGAACCCGCCGCGACCCTTCCGGCCGACCGGGCGGTGTTCGGCATCGGCGCCGTCCTGGTCCTGGCGGTGGTCGCCTGGGGCGTCTTCGCCGAGGACTCGCTCGGCCGCACCTCCGACACCGCGCTCGGCTGGGTGCTGCACAACTTCGGCTGGCTGTTCGTGGTGGCCGCCGACGTCTTCCTGGCGCTCAGCGTGCTGCTCGCGTTCAGCCGCTTCGGCCGGATCCGGCTCGGCCGCGACGACGACGAGCCCGAGTTCTCCACCCTCGCCTGGATCGCCATGATGTTCAGCGCCGGCATGGGCATCGGCCTGATGTTCTACGGCGTCGGCGAGCCGCTCCAGCTCTTCGCCTCCCCGCAGCCGGGCTCCGGCCTGGAGCCGCAGAGCGCGGCCGCCGCCCAGCAGGCCCTGGAGTTCTCGCTCTTCCACTGGACCCTGCACCCGTGGGCGATCTACGCGGTCGGCGGCCTGGCCCTCGCCTACACCACCTTCCGCAAGGGGCGGGGCAACCGGGTCTCCGCCGCCTTCGTCCCGCTGATCGGCCGGCGCGGCGCGGACGGCTGGGCCGGGCGGACGATCGACCTGCTGGCCGTGTTCGCCACCGTCTTCGGCTCCGCGACCAGCCTCGGCCTCGGCGCGCTCCAGGTCGCCGACGGGCTCGGCTACATCACCTCCGTCCGCAACACCCAGAACGCCCAGCTGATCATCATCGGCTCGCTGACCGCGGCGTTCGTGGTCTCCGCGTTCTCCGGGGTGCACAAGGGCGTGAAGTGGCTCTCCACCGCGAACGTCGTGCTGGCCTCGCTGATCATGGTCTTCGTCTTCGTGGTCGGCCCGACGGTGTTCGCCCTGGACGCCATCCCCTCCTCGGTCGGCGGCTACCTCTCGAACCTGCTCGGGATGTCCACCCAGACCGGCGCCTTCACCGACGAGAGCTGGCTCGGCTCCTGGACGATCTTCTACTGGGCCTGGTGGCTCTCCTGGGCGCCCTTCGTCGGCACCTTCATCGCGCGGATCTCGCGCGGCCGCACCATCCGGCAGTTCCTGCTCGGCGTGCTGCTGGTGCCCAGCGGGGCCACGGTCATCTGGTTCTGCGTGATGGGCGGCACCGCGATCCGGCTGTCCACCACCGGCGCGGCCGACCTGGTCGCGACCATCCCGCAGGGCCCGGAGGCCTCGCTGTTCGAGATGCTGCGCGCGCTGCCGCTCGGCTCGGTGACCAGTGTGGTCGCGGTGCTGCTGGTGATGACCTTCTTCATCACCAGTGCCGACTCGGCCTCGCTGGTGCTGGGCTCGCTCTCCAGCCGGGGCTCGCTGCACCCGCGCACCTGGCTGGTGGTGGTCTGGGGCGTGCTGATGGGCGGGGTCGCGGCGGCCCTGCTGCTGGCCGGCGGGCTCACCGCGCTCCAGAACGCGACGATCCTGGTCGCGCTGCCGTTCGTGGTCGTGATGCTGCTGCTGTGCGTCTCGCTGGTGAAGGAGCTCCGCGAGGACCCGGCCGCCGCCCCCGCCCGCTTCCACCCTCCGCACGGCCTGCGGGACGCCGTCCGGGAGGT
>NZ_JBHVET010000107.1:0-15894 GCF_042802135.1 Kitasatospora sp. NPDC057512 | reverse complement strand
CGTCAGGGGCACCGGCCGCCGAAAGCGCTGGTCAGGCGGGTGTCACACGCCCAGCGAGCGCTTCACGAAGTCGACCTGGAGCAGCAGCAGGTTCTCCGCGACCTCCTCCTGCGGGGTCATGTGGGTGACGCCGGACAGCGGCAGCACGGTGTGCGGACGCCCGGCGGCGAGCAGCGCCGAGGACAGCCGCAGGGTGTGCGCGGCCACCACGTTGTCGTCCGCCAGCCCGTGGATGATCATCAGCGGGCGCTCCAGCCCGGCCGCGTACCCGCTCAGCGAGTTGGCGGCGTACACCTCGGGCCGCTCGGCCGGGTCGCCCAGGTAGCGCTCGGTGTAGTGGGTGTCGTACAGCTCCCAGTCGGTCACCGGCGCCCCGGCCACCGCCGCGTGGAAGACGTCCGGGCGGCGCAGCACGGCGAGCGCGGAGAGGTAGCCGCCGTACGACCAGCCGCGGACGGCGACCCGGTCGAGGTCCAGCGGGAACTCCTCGGCGAGCGCCCGCAGCGCCTCCACCTGGTCGTCCAGGGTGGCCCCGGCGAAGTCGAAGGCGATCGACTTCTCCCAGGCCGGCCCGCGCCCGGGGGTGCCGCGCCCGTCGGCGACCACCACCGCGAAGCCCTGGTCGGCGAACCACTGCGAGTTGAGGTGCGGGTTGTGCGCCTGGAGGACGCGCTGGCCGTGCGGGCCGCCGTACGGGTCCATCAGGACGGGCAGCAGGCCGTCCCGCTCGCGGTCGTAGCCGGTGGGCAGGAAGACGGCGGACGGGATGCGGCGCTCGCCGGCGAAGCGGAAGACCGGGCGGGCGGTGATGGCCGGGGTCTCGGCGTACGAGGCGATGGTGGCGACGTCGTCGACCGCCAGGCCCTCCGGCAGGTCCCGGGCGACCGTGACCAGGGTGCCGGGCAGGTCGGGCTCGGCGGTGGCCCGGACGGTGATCCCGCCGCCGTGCACCGCGCTGGTGACGGAGGTGAACGGCCGCCCGTTGGCGGACTCCCAGCCCAGCCGCGTGCCGTCGTGGCTGATCCGGCCGACGCCGATCCAGCCCGGCTCGGGGTCGGCCTCCTCGGCGCCGCCGGCGGCGCTGAAGAACACCTCCCGCTCGGTGACCGCGACGACCGAGCGGACGTGCAGGTCGGCCCCGGTCACGGCGCGGTCGCCGATCACCAGCGCCCGCACTCCCCCCTCGTCGGAGATCCGGACCAGCTTGCCGTCCGGGGTCCAGGCCGGTGCGCCCTGGAACAGCTCCAGCCAGGCGCCGTCCTTCTCCTCGTGCAGCACCTCGGTGGCGCCGGTGGCGGTGTCCAGGCCGAGGATCCGCTGGCCGCGCTGGTCGCGGGTCTGGACCAGGAGCAGCGGCACGCCGCCCTTCGACCAGTGCACCCGGCCCAGGTACGGGTAGGCCTCGCGGTCCCAGACCACCTCGGTGCGCCCGCCGTGCAGGTCGAGCAGCCAGAGCCCGACCTCGGCGTTGGCGCCGCCGGCCGCCGGGTAGGCGACCTCGGCGGGCTCGCGGTCCGGGTTCGCCGGGTCGGCGATCCACCAGCGGCGCACCGGGCTGTCGTCGGCGCGCTCGACCAGCAGCCGGTCGCTCTCCGGGGACCACCAGAAGCCGCGGTCGCGGTCCATCTCCTCCTGGGCGATGAACTCGGCCTGGCCCCAGGTGACGTTCGGGCCGTCCGGCTCGGCGAGCACCCGGTCGCCGCCGCCGTCGGTGCGGGTCAGCCGCAGCTCGCCGGCGGCGTTGGCGTACGCGACGTGGGCGCCGTCCGGGGCCGGGCGCGGGTCCAACAGCGGCCCCTCAGCGGGCAGTTCGGTGGTGGCGCCGGTGCCGAGGTCGGCGGTGAACAGCCGGCCGGAGAGGGCGAAGGCGGCCAGCGCGCCGGCCGCGTCCAGGGCGTAGCCGACGATGCCGGCCGAGCCCTCGCGGCTGCGCTCGCGGCGGGCCTTCTCGGCCGGCGACAGGTCCTCCCCGCCGCCGCCGAGCAGCGCGGCCGGGTCGGCGGCGACCCGCTCCTCGCCGGTGGCGGTGTCGAGGGTCCAGAGCAGGTTGGCCCGGTCGCGGCCCGAGCCGGAGCGGAGGAAGACGACCCGCGAGCCGTCGGGCGCGACGGAGAAGGAGCGGGGCGCGCCGACGGTGTAGCGCAGGGTCCGCGCGTACTGCCGTGGGAAGGTGTCGGCAGGGGTGTGGGAGCTCATGGCACCAGACCTTATGACGCCGGACCACCACCACCGGGCGTGCGCTGATCACTCGTTCGGAGCATCGTCGGCAAGTACGCCCCAAAGGGGTCCAAACCGCCTCCGACCGGCCCATGCGCCCCTCGGATGCCACGATGCCCCGGCGCGCGTGGACTCACCGAGGGTAATGCCACCCTTACCCATCGGGTATGACTTGTCGCGCGAGCGGCCGTCCGGCCCCGTCCCGGACCGCGGCCGCCCGCAGCCCCCAGTCCCGCACCGTCCCTCGCCGCCCTCCCCGGAGGCGGCGTGCCCGAGAAGGGGTGTGAGCCGACATGGCCATGAACATCTCCGCCGCCGTGCTGATGCTGGTCATCGTGGTGATCCTGATCCGCCGGTCCGGCCTGAAGCTGGCGCACGCGATCGTCTGCGCGCTGCTCGGCTTCTACCTGGCCTCCAGCTCGATCGCCCCGTCGATCAGCCAGGTCACCAGCAACCTCGCCGGAATGATCAACGGCCTGAGGCTCTGACCCCCACCGGCCGGTGGTCGGGGCCCGTCGTCGCACTCGCCCCGCAGACGCGAGTTCGACGACAGGCCCTAGGCTTCCTCCCATGACCTCGACCACCGGCCGCCGCCTCCTCCTGGTCCACGCGCACCCCGACGACGAGTCGATCGGCAACGGGGCCACCATGGCCCGGTACGTCGCCGAGGGCGCCCGGGTCACGCTGGTGACCTGCACCCTCGGCGAGGGCGGCGAGGTGATCCCCCCGGAGCTGGCCCACCTGACGGCCGATCGGGACGACACCCTCGGCGCGTACCGGATCGGCGAGCTGACCGAGGCGATGCGCGCCCTCGGCGTGTCCGACTTCCGCTTCCTCGGCGGCCCGGGGCGCTACCGCGACTCCGGGATGATGGGCGTGCCCGAGAACGACGTGCCCGGCTGCTTCTGGCAGGCGGACGTCGACGAGGCGGCCGGCCACCTGGTCGCGGTGGTCCGCGAGGTGCGCCCGCAGGTGCTGGTCACGTACGACCCGGACGGCGGCTACGGGCATCCGGACCACATCCAGGCGCACCGGGTCGCGATGCGCGCGTACGAGCTGGCCGCCGACCCGGCGCACCGGCCGGAGCTGGGCCCGGCCTGGCGGATCGCCAAGGTGTACTGGAACCGGATGCCCTGCTCGGTGATCGAGGCCGGGCTCGCCGAGGCCGCCGCCAAGGCGTCCTTCCCGGGCGTCGCGCAGCCCGCCGACGTCCCCGGCTTGGTCGACGACGAGGTCGTCACCACCGTGCTGGACGGCGCCGCGCAGGCGGGGCGCAAGACCGCCGCGATGACCGCCCACGCCACCCAGATCACCGTGGACGGCGCCTTCTTCGCGCTCTCTAACGACCTGGCCCAGCCGCTGTTCACCACCGAGTACTACCAGCTGGTGCGCGGCCAGGCCGGGCCGGGCGAGCCGGAGGACGACCTGTTCGCCGGCCTCGCGCCCGACGCCGCGCCCGCCGAGGAGGGCACCCGATGAGCAAGCCCGCCGCCCGGCCGACGCGCCGCCCGCTCGCCGCCGCCGTCCTCGGCACCCGCGAGGAGCGGCTGGCCGAGCCCCAGCCCCCGCGCGCCGCCCGGATCGCCGCCTACGCCCTGTTCTTCCTGCTGGGCGTCGCGGTGTCGGTCTGCGGATCCTTTGTGCAGGCCCTGTGGCCGCCGGTGGGGGTCCTGTTGGCGCTCGCCGCGACCGCCGCCACCTTCTACGCCGGCCTGCGGGTCACCGGCACCCGGCTCGGCGCGGGCGCGCCCGCGGCCGGCTGGTTCCTGGCGATGCTGCTGCTGATCGTGCCCCGGCCCGAGGGCGACAACGTGCTGTGGTCCAACGCCACCTCGCTGGCCTGGCTGTTCGCCGGCTCGGTGCTGGGCGTGATCTGCGCCACCCTGCCCACCCGCACCAGCTGGTTCCCGGGGGTGCCCGGCCCCCCGCGCTGACCCGGGTCGTGCACGGCGTACCGTACCGCGTACGACGCGCAGTCAGGAGCGTACGGCCTTACTCTCATACCGGAGGAACCGGACGTATCAGGATCTGTCCGAAGCCGTTCGCCGCTCTGTTCTTCCCAGTATGGTGGTCCCGCAGAACGCCGTACCCGACCGCCGCCCGCCCCCGTCAAGGCCCGGCGACCACGAACCGCGGTCGCGCCGCACGGCCCGCCCGCGAACCCGGAGCAGAGCAGCATTGAGCAGCCGCGAATCTGACAACGCCCACCCGACGCCCCGGCGCACGGGTCCGGACGCCTACCCGTCGGGCACCCCGCCCTACGGCACACCGGGGCTCCCCGGCGGCGACCGGGCGGACGCCGGACCGGGCGCCGCGTCGGGCGGCGAGGACGACGGTCCGAAGACCGAGACCACCCTGACCACCCGGGTCCGGATCAACATCCCCGGCTCGCGTCCGATCCCGCCGGTCGTCGTCCGCAGCGCCGTCAAGAACGAGGACGGCCCCGGCGATGACGCCCCGGCGGCCGCCGCCGAACCGGGCAGCCCGCGGCACCGTTCCGCGCCGACCTCGCCCGTCCTCGGCGTGATGGAGGACGGCGGCCGCCAGGCCGCCCCGCCGAACCTGCCGCCGGAGTGGCAGATCCCGCCGATCCCGCCGGCCACCTCCGAGTCGGAGTCCACCGGCGCCTGGTTCCGGCCGCGTCAGAAGAAGGCCCCGGTCGCCGAGCCCGCCCCGGCCGCCGTGCCCGCCGCCGTGCCGGCCGGTGCCGCCGGAGCGGCGGAGGCCCTGGCCGTGCCGGGCGCCGTCGCCGAGCCGCGCCCGCAGGGTGCCCAGCCGACGGCGGGCCAGGCCGCCCGCGCCAACGGCGCCCCGAACGGCCGCCCGGTGCCCGCCCAGGGCAAGCAGCCGCGCCCGGCCGCGCCCGCCGCGCCGTTCCAGGCCGAGGCCCCGGTGGAGGAGCCCGGCGTGTACGAGGCCGCCGACCCCTTCACGCCGGTCGCCGACCCGTTCGTACCGGTCGCCGATCCCTTCGCCCCGGTCGCCGACCCGTTCGGCACCTCCGTCCCCGACGCCGGCCCGCAGGGCGGCCTCCCCCGACGGGGCGGCGGGCAGCGGAACCGTCAGCAGCCGGGCGGGCAGCAGCTCGACGACCGGGCGGGCGGCCCGCGCCGGTCCGGCCCGCGCAACGACTTCCAGGCGAACGGCCACCCGGCCCCCGCACCGCACCCGCAGGCCGGGCCGGCCGCCGAGCCGGGCCCGGAGGACACCTCGGTCGACGGCTTCGCGCCGATCCGCGACAACACCCCGCCGCCCGCCGCGATACCCGGCCTGCCCCGGAACGGCGCCCCGCACGGCGCCGACGGCCGTCCGCAGCCGGGCCTGTTCGCCTCGGCCCCGACCGGCACCGACCCGTTCGCCGCCCAGCGCCCGGCCGGTCCCGGCCAGGACGCCCCCGCCACCCCGGCGGGCCCCGGCGCCCTCTTCCCGGGCGCTCCCGGCGCCGCCCCGCAGCCCGGCGACCCGGAGGCCACCACGGTCACCCCGCTGCCGGCCCCGGCCCCCGGCCCCCGGCCCGAGGCCGCCACGGACACCAAGGGCGGCAAGGGCAAGGGCGGCAAGGGCACCAAGGACGCCAAGGGCGACAAAGCCGCCCCCGCTCCGGCCCCCGCCAAGGCGAAGGCCGAGCCCGCCGCCCCCGCCAAGGCCAAGCGCGGCGGAGCCGGCAAGAAGCTGGTCAAGCTGGGCGTCTACGGCGGCGTCGCGGTGCTGTTCCTCGGCGCGGCCGCGTACGGCACCGGCCTGATGCTCAACCAGTCCGACGTCCCCAAGGGCACCGTGGTGCTCGGCGCCGAGATCGGCGGCAGCAGCCGCGACCAGGCGATCCACCAGCTGGACGAGTCGGTCGGCAAGGCCGGCCAGCAGCCGATCAAGCTGAAGATCGGCGACCAGGCCGTGGACCTCGACCCGGCGGTCGCCGGGCTGAGCTTCGACACCACCGCCACCGTGGACGGCCTGGCCCAGCACAGCTACAACCCGGTCGACGTCATCAAGTCGCTCCAGGGCGGCACCAAGGCCGTGGCCCCGGAGGTCAAGGTCGACAAGGCCAAGCTCCGGGCCGCCCTGGACACCCTCGCGGCCGGCTCCGGCCAGGGCCTCCAGGAGGGCTACATCAAGTTCGGCGACGTCAACGGCGAGCCGATCGTCGTGCCCGGCCGGGCCGGGCAGGCGGTGGACTCGGCGAGCGCCCTGGACGCGATCGAGCAGGCCTACCGCGCCCGCGCCGACGGCAAGCCCGACCAGCCGATCGCCCTCGCCGTCACGGCCGCCCAGCCGAAGATCTCCACCCAGGCCCTCCAGGCCGCCGCCGACAGCCTCGGCAAGCAGATCGCCGCGGGCAAGGTGCACGTCGTGGCCGGCGCCAAGACCTGGGACTTCGGCCCCAAGACCGCGGCCAAGGCGCTCACGCTCGTCCCGGACGCCTCCGGCAAGATCGTGCCCAAGTGGGACCTCGACGCGCTCGCCGCCCAGCTGGGCACCGCGTTCGACAAGGTGAAGGTCAAGAAGAACGGCCAGGTCGCCGCGATCACCCCGCAGGACGTCGCGGACGGCATCACCTCGGTGTTCGACAAGACCGGCGACAAGGACCGCACCTTCAAGTTCGTGGTCTGACCCGTCCGCGGTCGGACACCCGCACGGTCGGGCGCGTCCGTTCCCGACGAACCCGCGCCCACGAGGGGCGGGCCCGCATCCGGGCCCGCCCCTCGACAACGCCCCCTCCCGGTCAGCAAGATGTGACGCCACACCATCCGCCACATCCACCCCCGGGAGCACGCCGATGCACCGCCGCCTCCAGCGCCACGGGACGGCCCTGCTCGCCGGTCTCACCGCCCTCACGCTCTCCCTGGCGCTCTGCTCCTGCACCGCCGGCCAGGGCGGCGGCGACGCCCTGCCGTCCGGCCCCGCCTCGCCCAAGCTGACCGCGATCGACATCAACCCGCACGACCGGGCCCAGCTGCGCCAGGGCGGCACCCTGAACCTGGCGATCGCCCAGTTCTCCCGCCAGTGGTCGCCGATCCACGCCGACGGCAGCGAGTCCTCGACCGTCATGGTCAGCAAGCCGCTGCTGCCGACCTTCTTCCGCTCGGACGCCGCCGGCACCCAGACCCCCAACCCCGCCTACCTCCAGGAGGCGCACGCCGAGCTCAGGGACGGCCGGCAGGTGGTCACCTGGACGCTCAACCCGAAGGCCCACTGGTCCGACGGCACCCCGATCACCTGGCGCGACATCGAGGCCAACTGGCGCGCCCTGAACGGGAAGGACCCGGCCTACAAGGCCTCCAGCAGCACCGGCTTCGAGTTGGTCTCCGCGGTCGAGCGCGGCAAGGACGACTACCAGGCCGTGATGACCTTCGACCGCCCGTTCTCCGAGTGGCAGTCGATGTTCAACAGCGCCGGCAACGCCCCGCTGCTGCCCGCCGGCAGGATCTCCACCCCGGAGCTGTTCAACAGCTCCTACCTGGACGGGTTCCCGGTCAGCGCCGGCCCGTTCAAGGTCGAGCGGCTGGACCGCGCCACCCAGACCGTCACGCTGGTCGCCGACCCCTCCTGGTGGGGCGACAAGCCCGCGCTGGACCGGATCGTCTTCCACGCCATGCTGCCCGACGCGATGCCCGCCGCCTTCGCCCAGGGCCGGATCGACCTCGTCAACAACGGCCCGGACGTGGCCGGTTACCAGGTCATCAGGAACACCAAGGGCGCCGTGGTGCGCCGGGCCGGCGGCCCGGACTTCCGCCAGCTCACCCTGAACGCCCGCACCCCCGCGCTCGGCGACGCGACCGTGCGCCAGGCCGTCTTCCAGGCGATCAACCGGGACGTGGTGATCCGCGCCGACCTCAACGGCCTGGACTGGCCCGCCGTCCCGCTCAACAACCACCTGCTGGTCACCAACCAGAACGGCTACCGCGACAACTCCCTGGGCCTGGCCCGCTACGACCCCGCCGAGGCCGCCCGCAAGCTGGACGCGGCCGGCTGGAAGCTGGAGGGCGACGTACGGAAGAAGGACGGCCGCGAGCTGAACCTGCGGATGGTCGTCCCGGCCGGCGTCACCCCGGCCCAGAGCGAGGCCGCCAACGCCACCGCCATGCTCAAGGACGTCGGCATCAAGGTGACCACGGTGACCGCCCCCGCCAACGAGTTCTTCGACCGGTACGTCAACCGCGACGACTTCGACATCGCCGCCTACTCGCTGATCGGCACGCCCTTCCCGGCCAGCGGCAACCGCGCCAACTTCGTCCAGAGCGGCGGCACCAACCACGTCGGCGCGGGCAGCCCGGCGGTGGACGCCGCACTCGACCGGGCCGCCGCCGCGGCCGACGCGGGCACCGCCTCCGAGGCGATCAACCAGGCCGACGGCGAGCTCTGGAAGGTGGCCGGCGTCCTGCCGCTCTACCAGCGCCCCCAGCTGTACGGGGCCCGCGCCGACCTCGCCAACATCGGCGCGCAGGGCCTGTCCGACATCGTCTGGGAGAACGTCGGCTTCGTGAAGTAGCGGTCGGACGGGGCTCAGCCGTGCAGCGTCTCGCGCCAGTAGTGGCAGGCGCTGCGGCGGCCCGCCAGCTCCGTCCCGTACTCGCTGGTGACCGGCGTCAGCGCCGGCAGTTCGGTGCGGCAGCGGTCCTGCGCCCGGTCGCAGCGCGGGTTGAAGGCGCAGCCCTCCGGCAGGCTCAGCAGGCTCGGCGGCAGCCCCTTGATGGCGTGCAGGTTCTGGCCCTTCTGGTCGAGCCGGGGGATCGAGTCCAGCAGGCCCCTGGTGTACGGGTGCGCGGGTCGGGCGTACAGCTCGTGCACCGGGGCGGTCTCCACGATCCGGCCCGCGTACATCACCGCGATCTTGTCCGCAACGTCCGCCACCACACCCAGGTCGTGGGTGATCAGGATCAACCCCATGTTGTACTCGGCCTGCAACTCGGCCAACAGGTCCATCACCTGCGCCTGCACCGTCACGTCCAGCGCCGTGGTCGGCTCGTCCGCGATGATCAGGTCCGGCTCCAACGCCAGCGCCATCGCGATCATGATCCGCTGCCGCATCCCGCCGGAGAACTGGTGCGGGAAGTCGCCGACGCGCTGCCGGGCGGCCGGGATGCGCACCCGGTCCATCAGCTCGACGGCCTTCTCCTTCGCCTCCTTGCGGGACACCCCCCGGTGCGCCCGGAACATCTCCCCGAGCTGGTAGCCCACGCTGAGCACCGGGTTCAACGCGGACAGCGCGTCCTGGAAGATCATCGCGATGTGCCCGCCCCGGATGGACCGCCGGGCGGCCGTGCCCATGGTCAGCAGGTCCTCGCCGCGGAACAGGATCCGCCCCGCGGTGATCCGCCCCGGCGGCATGTCCAGGATGCCCATGACCGCCTGCGCCGTCACCGACTTGCCCGAGCCCGACTCCCCCAGCACCGCCAGCGTCTCCCCCGCCGCGACGGAGTAGCTCACCCCGTTCACCGCCCGGGCGACCCCGTCCCGGGTGTGGAACTCCACGTGCAGGTCGTCGACCTCCAGCAGCGGCGTCCCGGGCTCCACGCTCCCCCGGCCACCGCCGATCACCTCCACCGCGTCCATCAGAGCCGCCCTCCTCAGCACCGCGGCACCCACCGCTGGGCGCAGAGCAACTATCAAGGACGGGAGGGCACTTGGCGAGCCCGCGGCAGATCTCTTTTCCGTCACGGGAAAGGGCGCGCCCCCACCTGCGAGGACGCGCCCTGATAAGGAACCCACGTCAGCCGGACTCCCGCTCGACACCCCGCTCCGCCGCGAAGTGGCACGCCGAGTCGTGCCGCGCCGCGTCGCCCAGCCAGGACGGCGCGACCAGCAGCGGCTCCTCGACCTCGCACCGCTGCTGCGCCTTCCAGCAGCGGGTGCGGAAGCGGCAGCCGGACGGCGGGTTGGCCGGCGAGGGCACGTCGCCGGTGAGCACGATCCGGTCCCGCGTCTCGCGCGCCGTCGGGTCCGGCACCGGCACCGCCGAGAGCAGCGCCTGGGTGTACGGGTGGGTCGCGTGGTCGTAGATCTCCGCGTCGCTGCCGATCTCGACCAGCTTCCCCAGGTACATCACCCCGACCCGGTCCGAGATGTGCCGGACGATCGAGAGGTCGTGCGCGATGAACATGTACGACAGGTTGAAGTCGCCCTGCAGCTGCTCCAGCAGGTTGATCACCTGCGCCTGCACCGAGACGTCCAGCGCCGAGACCGGCTCGTCACAGATGATGACCTCCGGCTTGAGCGCCAACCCCCGTGCGATGCCGATGCGTTGGCGCTGTCCGCCGGAGAACTGGTGCGGGTACCGGTTGATGTACTCGGGGTTGAGCCCGACCACGTCCAACAGGTCCTGGACGGCCTTGCGGCGGTCCCCCCTCGGCGCCACCTCGGGGTGGATCTCGAACGGCTCGCCGATGATGTCGCCGACCGTCATGCGCGGGTTGAGCGAGGTGTACGGGTCCTGGAACACCATCTGGATGTTCCGCCGGACGGCCTTCAGCCCCGCCCCGGAGAGCCGGGAGATCTCCTCCCCCTTGTAGCGGACCGATCCCGAGGTGGCCGGCTCCAGGTTCATCAGCACCTTGGCCAGCGTGGACTTCCCGCAGCCGGACTCGCCGACGATGCCGAGCGTCTCCCCGTGCATCAGGTCGAAGGTGACCCCGTCGACAGCCTTCACCGCCCCGACCTGCCGCCGGAGGAGGACGCCCTTGGTGAGCGGGAAGTGCTTGACCAGGTCCCGGACTTCGAGGATCGGCTCGCCGCGCGGCACCTCCCGCACGACGGCGACCTCCTCCGGCACCACCGCGCCCAGTGCGCTGGCCCCGTTAACGGTCATGGAGGGTCTCCTTCCAGAAGAAGCAGGCGCTGCCGCGCCCCTCCAACGGCGTCCCGTCCTCCTCGGCGACCGGGAACAGCTCCGGCACCTCGGCCCGGCAGACGTCCCGGGCCCGCGGGCAGCGCGGGTTGAAGGCGCAGCCCGGGGGGATGCGCAGCAGGTTGGGCGGCAGGCCCTTGATCGCGTAGAGCTCCTGGCCCTTCTGGTCGAGCCGGGGGATCGAGTCCAGCAGGCCCCTGGTGTACGGGTGCGCGGGCCGGGCGTACAGCTCGTGCACCGGGGCGGTCTCCACGATCCGGCCCGCGTACATCACCGCGATCTTGTCCGCGACGTCCGCCACCACACCCAGGTCGTGGGTGATCAGGATCAGCCCCATGTTGTACTCGGCCTGCAACTCGGCCAGCAGGTCCATCACCTGCGCCTGCACGGTCACGTCCAGCGCCGTGGTCGGCTCGTCCGCGATGATCAGGTCCGGCTCCAACGCCAGCGCCATCGCGATCATGATCCGCTGCCGCATGCCCCCGGAGAACTGGTGCGGGTAGTCGTTCACCCGCTCCTTGGCGGCCGGGATGCGCACCCGGTCCATCAGCTCGACGGCCTTCTCCTTCGCCTCCTTGCGGGACACCCCCCGGTGCGCCCGGAACATCTCCCCGAGCTGGTAGCCCACGCTGAGCACCGGGTTCAGCGCGGACAGCGCATCCTGGAAGATCATCGCGATCTTCTGGCCGCGGATCCGCCGCCGTTCCTCCTTGCCCATCCTGAGCATGTCCTGGCCCCGGTAGAGGATCTCGCCGCGCGGGATCCGGGCCGGCGGCATGTCCAGGATGCCCATGACCGCCTGCGCCGTCACCGACTTGCCCGAGCCCGACTCCCCCAGCACCGCCAGCGTCTCCCCCGCCGCGACGGAGTAGCTCACCCCGTTCACCGCCCGGGCGACCCCGTCCCGGGTGGCGAACTCCACGTGCAGGTCCCGGACGTCGAGCAGCGGCCCCTGGTACGGCGCCTTCCGCTCGCGCCCGGCGGTGTCCATCGCTGTACTCACGATGCGCTCCCCTCGCTCAGCGAAGCTTCGGATCGAGGGCGTCGCGCACCGCGTCGCCCAGCATGATGAAGGCCAGCACGGTGATCGAGAGCGCCACGGCCGGGAAGAACAGCACGTACGGCGCCGTCCGGATCACCTTCTGGGCGGAGGAGATGTCGATGCCCCAGGAGATGGTCGGGTCCTGCAGGCCGATCCCGAGGAAGCTCAGCGTCGCCTCGGTGGCGATGTAGCCGCCGAGCGCGATCGTCGCCACCACGATCACCGGGGCGATCGCGTTCGGCAGGATGTGCCGGAACATCAGCCGGCCCGTCCCGGCGCCGAGCGCCCGGCCGGCCACCACGTAGTCGGACTGCTTGACGGTCAGCACCGCCCCGCGCATCACGCGGGCGATCTGGGTCCAACCGAGCACGCCCAGCGCGATGACCACGCTCCACACCGTGCGGGTGGCGAAGGCGTTCAGCAGCACCAGCGCGCCGAGCAGCAGCGGGATGCCGAAGAAGATGTCGGTGATCCGGGAGAGCAGCGCGTCGACCCAGCCGCCGAAGAAGCCGGCCACCATCCCGGTCAGCCCGCCGAGCAGGGTGACGGCGGCGGTCACGAAGATGCCGACGGTGATCGAGGCGCGGGCGCCGTACACCACCCGGGCGAAGATGGACCGGCCCTGGGCGTCGTACCCGAACCAGCCGGCCCCGAAGACGTCGCCCCAGTTCGGCCGCCTGAGGTAGTCGTTCACCAGGTCGGCCTTGCGCGGGTCCGCGGAGGTGAACGCCCAGGGGAAGACCGCCATCACCACCAGCAGCAGGATCAGCACCGCCGAGACCAGGAAGATCGGCCGCCGGCGCAGGTCCCGCCAGGCGTCGGCCCACAGGCTGCGGGCCTCCTCCCGCTTCACCACGTCCGGTTCGACTAACGTCTCCTGCTCGACCGCCATGCCCTGCTCGCCCGCGTAGTCGAGGCGCGAGACCCCGGGCTTGGGGTGCGGCTCGTACGAGTCCTCGTCGTGGATGTCAGGCATAGCGGATCCTCGGGTCCAGGACCGCGTAGAGCAGGTCGACGAGCAGGCTGGCGACCAGGTAGATGATCACCAGGACGGTCACGATGCCGACCACGGTGGGGCCCTCCTTCTGGTTGACCGCCCGGTACAGGACGTTGCCGATGCCCTGCACGTTGAAGACGCCCTCGGTGACGATCGCCCCGCCCATCAGCGCGCCGAGGTCGGTGCCGAGGAAGGTGATCACCGGGATCAGCGAGTTGCGCAGCAGGTGGCGGGAGATGATGGTGCGCCGGGGCAGGCCCTTGGCGACCGCGGTGCGCATGTAGTCGGCCCGCAGGTTCTCGCCGATCGACGTCCGGGTGAGCCGGGCCACGTACGCGAGCGAGAGCGAGCCCAGGACGACGGCCGGCAGCACCAGTTGGGTCAGGTCGTAGCTGTCCTGCACCGTCGGGGTGACCCAGCCCAGGTTGGTGGCGAACACCGTCTGGGCGATGTAGGCCAGCACGAAGACCGGGATCGAGATCACCACCAGGGTGAAGATCAGCACCAGGGTGTCCGCGACGCTGCCGCGCCGCAGGCCGGAGAGCAGGCCGAGGGCCAGGCCCGCGACGATCTCGAAGACGAAGGCCATCAGGGCGAGCCGGATGGTGACCGGGAAGGCGTCCGCCATGATGTCGGCGACCGGGCGGCCGGTGAAGCTGGTGCCGAAGTCCCCCTGGAAGAGGTTCCCCATGTAGTGCAGGTACTGCTTCCAGAGCGGCTGGTCCAGGTAGTAGGTGTGCTTGATGCTGGCGACCACGGCCGGGTCGGCGGCCTTCTCCCCGAACAGCGCCGCCACCGGGTCGCCGGGCAGCGTGTAGACCATCAGGAAGATCAGCAGCGTGGTGCCGAAGAACACCGGGATCATCTGCAGCACCCGCCGCAGCACGTAACTGCCCATCCGAGCCTCCTTCCTAGGTGTCCGACTGGGTGCCCGGCCGACCGGACCGGTCGGCCGAGAGACCGCGCCCCGCCCTCCGTGCGGGGAGGGCGGGGCCGGCGCGAGGGCGCGGGGCTCAGCCCTTGACCTCGACCTGGGTCCAGGCCGGGTTCCCGAAGGAGTCGAACTTCACGTTCTGCACCTTGGTCGAGTAGCCCGAGTTGGTGCGGTAGTACCAGAGCGGGATGGCGGGCATCCCGCTCGGCAGCACCGCCTCGGCCTGCTGGTAGCCGGTCACCGTGTCGGCGACGCTGGCGGCCTCGTCGGCCTTGGTGGCCGCGTCGTCGAACTGCGGGTTGCTGTAGCCGAAGTCGTTGGAGGCGGCACCGGTGCGGTAGACGTCGGCCAGGAAGTTGGCGTTCAGCGGGTAGTCCTGCACCCAGCCGGTGCGGAAGGCGCCGTTGAGGGTGTGCCCGGTGATCGCGGCCCGCGCGGTCTTGAAGTCGGGCTTCGGGTCGCCCAGGCAGTCGACCCCGGTGTTCTGCCGGATCGAGTTGCAGACCGCGTCGACCCACTCCTTGTGGCCGCCGTCCGCGTTGTAGGTGATCAGCAGCTTGTTGCCGGGGACGCCGCCGCCCTCCTGGATCAGCTGCTTGGCCTTGGCCGCGTCGAACGTGCAGAACTCGCCGCAGGCGCCGTCCTTGTAACCCTCGACGCCCTCGGCCACCCAGGCGGTGGCGGGCTTGCGGGAGCCCTGGAGCACCGTCTTGGTGATGGTCGCGCGGTCGATCGCCATCGACAGGCCCTGGCGCACCTTCGCCTTGTCCGGCGACGCCCAGTCGGCCTGGTAGAGCGTGAAGCCGATGTTCTGGATGGCGCCCTGCGGCGCGTCCACCGCCCGGTCCCCGAGGTCGCTCTTGTACGTGGCCAGCGCGGACGGCGGCACCTGGTCCATCACGTCCAGGTTGTTGGACTGGAGGTCGGCGTAGGCGGCCTCGGACGTGGTGTACATCTTGAAGACGATGCCGCCGTTCTTCGGCTTGTCCACGCCCTGGTAGTCCGGGAAGGCCTTGGTCACCACGTTGCTGTTGTGCGACCAGCTGACGAACTGGTACGGGCCGTTGCCCACCGGCTTCTGCCCGTACCCGGCCGGGTCCTTGAAGAATCCCTCGGGCAGCGGCGAGAAGGCGATGTAGCCGAGCTTGTACTCGAAGTACGAGACCTTGTGGCTCAGCTTGACGGTGAAGTGCAGCTCGTCGGTGACGGTCAGCCCGGACATCTTGTCCGCGGTGGGCTGGCCGGAGGTCGGGTGGACGTCCTGGTAGCCCTCGATGTCGGAGAACCAGGAGCTGTTGATCTGGTTGTTGGCGGGGCCGGCGCCCCAGTTCCAGGCGTCGACGAAGTTCTGGGCGTGCACCGGGGTGCCGTCGTGGAACTTCCAGCCGTCCTTCAGCGTGATGTCGAAGGTCTGCGAGTCGCTGGTGTCGATCTTGTCGGCGACCTGCATCCGGATCCTGGCGTTGCTCGGGTCGTAGTCGACCAGCCCCTTGAAGAGGTTCTGGATGATGCGACCGCCGCCGACCTCGTTCGCGTTGGCGGGCTGCAGCGGGTTCTGCGGCTCGTTGCTCTGGTAGCTGAAGGTCTTGCCGGCGTCCGACGAACCGCTGCCTCCTCCGCCGCTACTGCTGCTGCAGCCGGTGGCCACCAGGGCCACGGAGGTCGCAGCGGCGAGGACCCAACGAGCACGGGCGGCTACGGGCATGGAGGTCCCTCCTCAGGGTGTGTTTCGCATCACACCCCATGAGAAGCGCGCCCCGGCGACGGCGCGCGTCAGGTGCACCCGGACGGGTGCGGTGACCCCCTGCCGAGTTGACGCGGCGCCGAACCGGTCGACGGAACGCCGGAAGGGCCCGCGG
>NZ_JBHVET010000106.1:0-15991 GCF_042802135.1 Kitasatospora sp. NPDC057512 | reverse complement strand
CCCCTTTTCGGGTGCGCGGCCACGGTCTTCTCGCTTCCGGCACCCCTTGCCGTCACCGGCACCGCCGCCCGGAGTGTCCGACATCCTCCTTCCGGCGAGCCCCACCGGCAGCCGACCCGCCCGGGTGCCGGTCCGCCCCCTTCTGTCGCGCGGGCCGTATGCTGACGAACTGTTAGGTCTCTTGACAGACCAGTGGTCTAGTCCAAACATAAGCATGTCGATCCGACCGGGATGCACTGTGGGGGTGTGACCACCGGCGGCTGAGGCACTGCCCTGCCCTGCCATGCTCCGCTCCACCCCCGCTCCGTACGGCGCGCGCATCCGCACGCCGCCCGCGTCCACGCGAGTCGGTGGGCCTTCGCACGCCCGCACTCCCCCGCACTTCCCCGCACATCCCCGTACTCCCGGTTCCGACCCGGTCCCGGGGCCGCCGCCGACCCCACACGGCCGCCCCACCCGGACCGACCGCACCTCCCCAACGTCCTGCCCCACCAAGTCTGTTGGAGACATCCATGCGCCTTCGCCGAACAGTCCAGGCCGTGTTGACGGCCTGCGCCACACTGGCCGCCTCGGCCGGCCTGGTCGCCGCCGGGACGAGCTCCGCCCAGGCCGCCACGCCGCTTCCCAGCCGGGTCTTCGCCCCCTACTTCGAGTCCTGGACCGGGCAGAGCCCGGCCCAGCTGGCCGCGCAGTCCGGCGCCAAGCACCTGACCATGGCGTTCCTCCAGGCCGCCACCAAGGGCTCCTGCACGCCGTACTGGAACGGCGACACCTCCAAGCCGGTGTCCTCCGCGAGCTTCGGCGCCGACATCGCGACCATCCGCGCCAACGGCGGGGACGTGATCCCCTCCTTCGGCGGCTACACCGCCGACAACACCGGCACCGAGATCGCCGACAGCTGCACCGATGTCAACCAGATCGCGGCCGCCTTCGAGAACGTGATCACCACCTACGACGTCAGCCGGATCGACCTCGACATCGAGGACAACTCGCTGACCAACACCGCCGGGATCGACCGCCGCAACAAGGCCATCAAGCTCGTGCAGGACTGGGCCGCCGCCAACGGACGGAACATCCAGTTCTCCTACACGCTGCCCACCACCACCTCCGGGCTGGCCAGCAGCGGGCTCGCGGTGCTGAAGAACGCGGTCAGCAACAACGCGCGGATCGATGTCGTCAACATGATGACCTTCGACTACTACGACAACGCCGCCCACGACATGGCGGCCGACACCCAGACCTCCGCGCAGGGCCTCTACAACCAGCTCGCCAAGCTCTACCCGTCCAAGACCCCCGCCCAGTTGTGGGGTTCGATCGGGATCATCGAGATGATCGGTGTCGACGACTTCGGTCCGGCCGAGACCTTCACCCTGGCCAACGCCAACACCGTGTACAACTGGGCGGTCTCCAAGGGCATCAACACGCTGTCCTTCTGGGCGCTCCAGCGCGACAACGGCGGCTGCCCGGGCACGGCCGGCAACGACAACTGCTCCGGGATCGCCCAGAACACCTGGGACTTCACCCACATCTTCGCGCCGTTCACCAGCGGCTCGACGGTGAGCAACGACTTCTCGGTGTCGGCCAGCCCGAACTCCGCCACGGTCGCGGCCGGTTCGTCCACCTCGGCCACCATCGCGACGGCCGTGACAGCGGGTTCCGCACAGAGCGTCAACCTCACGGTCAGCGGCGCCCCGGCCGGCGTCACCGCCACCGTCACCCCCGGCAGCGTCACGGCGGGCAACAGCGCCACGCTGAACATCGGCACCACCTCCTCGGTGACGCCCGGGAGCTACCCGATCACGGTCACCGGCTCGGCGGCCTCCGGCAGCCACACCAGCACCTTCACCCTGACCGTCACCGGCGCCCAGCCCGGCAATGACTTCTCGGTCGCCGTGAACCCGAACTCCGGTACGGTCGCCGCTGGTTCGTCCACCTCGGCCACCATCTCGACGGCGGTCACCGCCGGCTCGGCGCAGAACCTCAACCTCGCGGTCATCAGCGAGCCGCGCGTCGGCATCACCGCCACCATCACCCCCGGCAGCGTCACCGCCGGCAACAGCGCCACTCTGAACATCTCCACCGCCGCGGACGTGGCTCCGGGCACCTACCCGCTGGGCATCAGCGCCACCGGGGCCTCCGGCAGCCACATCGCGTCCTACACGCTGACGGTCACCGGCACCACGCCGACCACCGGCGTGGTCAACGGCGACCTGGAGAGCGGCAGCCTGACCCCGTGGACCTGCCAGAGCGGCGGTGCCGTGGTCTCCACCCCGGTCCACTCCGGCGCCAAGGCGCTCCAGGCCGCGGCCACCGCCGGCCAGACCGGCGAGTGCGCGCAGACCGTCACCCTGAAGCCCAACACCAGCTACACCCTGAGCGGTTGGGTGCAGGGCAACTACGCCTACATCGGTGTCAACGGCGGCGCCACCGCCAGCGCGTGGGCCAACTCCTCCGGCTGGACCAAGCTGTCCGTCCCCTTCACCACCGGCGCCAACGGCACCGTCTCCGTGTACCTGCACGGCTGGTACGGCCAGGGCAACGTGTACGGGGATGACTTCTCCATCGCCTGAGGCCGCCTCGGGTGACGAATGACGGTTGACGAGCAACGGATAACGGATAACGGATGACAGCTGACAGATTTCATCATCTGTCAGCTGTCATCCGTCTTCTGTTCGCTGTTACCCGTTCGCTGGCATCCGTCCGCTGGCATCGGTCCGTCGCCAGTTGTCCGGCCGCCGGCCGCGGCGCTGCCGCCCGTCAGCCGCCCGCCGCCGCCCGCATCCGCTCCGGTCGGCACAGCGCCAGGTAGACCACCGTCGCGAGCACTCCGCAGACCAGGACCACCAGCGCCAGCAGCACCGCCGACGGCTGACCGCCGAGGCTGCTCAGCGGCGCGACCACCGCGGCGCACAGGAAGTTGCCCGTCCCGAGCAGCGCCGACGCGGTACCCGCCACCTGCGGCTCGACCAGGCCGAGCGCCTGGGCTGCGGTGTTCGGCAGCAGCACGCCCAGGCTGCCCATCATCACGAACAGCGGCGGGCAGAACCCGGCCAGCCCGAAGTCCCACACCGTGGTCAGCAGCACCAGCGCCACCCCGGCGGCGACCGCCGCCGCGAGGCTGCCCAGCATCAGCACCCGCTGTGTGAAGCGCGGCGCCAGCACGCGCCCGTTCACCTGGGTCATCACGACGATCGCGAACGAGTTCAGCCCGAACAGCAGGCTGTAGGTCTGCGGCGAGACCTGGTACACGTGCTGGAGCACCGTCGACGACCCGCTGATGTAGCCGAACAGCGCCCCGAAGGCGAGGGAGCTGGTCAGCGCCAGCCCGAGGAACGGCAGGTTGCCCAGCAGCCGTCCCATCGTCCGCAGGGTCGCGCCCACCCCGCCACGGTCCCGGATCTCCGGCGGCAGCGTCTCGCGCAGCACCCCGAAGGAGACCAGGGTGAGCAGCAGCCCGAGCGCCGTCAGCACGCCGAAGGTGCCGCGCCACGAGGTGAACCGCATCAGCTGCGCGCCGATGATCGGGGCGAGGATCGGCGCCAGCCCGGATATCAGGGCGATCGAGGCGAGGAAGCGCAGCAGCGCGACGCCCTGGAAGCGGTCCCGGGAGACGGCGCGTCCGATCACCAGCCCGGCGGAACCGGCCGCGCCCTGGACGAAGCGGGCGGCGATCAGCACCGCCAGGTTCGGCGCGAACACGCACACCACGCTGGACAGGGTGTAGAGGACGAGCCCGGCGAGCAGCGGCACCCGGCGCCCGTAGCGGTCGCTGAGCGGCCCGAAGAGCAGCTGCCCGGCGGCGACCCCGAACATCGAGAAGGTCAGGGTGAGCTGGACGGCGGCCGGCTGGGCGACCAGGTCGTCGGCGATCGCGGGCAGGCCCGGCAGGTAGAGGTCGGTGGTGAGCGGACCGAGCGCGGTGAGGCCGCCGAGGGCGGCGATCACGGCCCAGCCGGGACGGGTCCGGTCGGTGGCGGGCGCGGCGACGGATGCGGGCGCGGCGACGGATGCGGGCGCGGCGACGGATGCGGGGGCGACGGTGGTGGCGGCAGCGGTCGACGTGTCGTCGGTGGGGCCGACGGTCGGGCCGGGCATGGTTCTCCTTACGGACGGGCGACGTGGGGTTCGTTCGCGCTCCGTCCTACCGCAGCACGGTCCGGTTCCGACAGCGGGGGTGCGTGCTGTCCGGCTGTGGGGGTGCGCCGGGCGGGTCGCCCGCCGCCCGTTTCCGGCCCGCACACGGCGACGGCCCGCCCGCACCTTCCGGTGCCCGGCGGGCTGTTCCGTTCCGTTCCGTTCCCTGGTCGCGCTCAGCGCTCAGCGCTTGGCGACGCGCTCAGCGCTTGGCGACGTGCTCGGCGCGCAGTGCCGCCTGCACGGCCGCGCCGTCCTGCCACGCGTAGAGCTGGTTGCCGGTCAGCGCCACGTTGTAGTACCCGCAGGTGCCGCTGACCTTGGTCACGACGCCCTCGGGGAACCAGCCGGCCTTGAGCGACTCCGGCACCGGGTGCGCGCTCTTGCCCGGCAGCCCGGCGGTGCAGCCGACGGGCAGCCGCTCCTCCGGGAGGGTGGCGCGCAGCAGGCGGTCGTCACCCTTGGTGGACATCAGGTACTTCACCCCGGAGGCGTTGTCGGGCAGCCAGGTCGGCATCGACCGGCGGTCGGCCTTGGCCTGGGTGCCGGTCTCGTACGAGCCCTGCTGCTGGTGGCGCTCGTCGTACCAGTCGGACACCCGCGGGCCGACTGCCACGGCCGCCACGGCGACGGCCATGCCGGTACCCGCGACTCCCAGCGCGACCTTGCTCACGATGCCCTTCATGCCCGGCTGTCCTCTCCGTGTCGTGACCGGTGCGGCCGTTGCCGACCGCTCGTCTCCGCCGCCGGCGGCCGCTCAGGTCTGCGCCGCCGACCCGGTCGGCGTGCTCCACCGTCCGGTGCAACCATCGTGGCCCGTCCCGACCCGTCGGATCGTCACCACCAGGTCGCGATCTTGTCTCCAACCCACGGGGTACCTTCTCCACCTTCAGGCGTATGTCCTTCGGCAGGGACCCTGAGGCGCCCACGGGTTCCGGGCCCCACGGGTTCCGGGCCCCACGGGCTCCGGGTCCCACGGACTCCGGGCCCGACGGGCTCGGACGCGTGCCGCTCCGGCGCTCAGGTTGGCACGCCCGAATCGAGCGCGGCCCGAGCCCCGATCGAGCCTTGCTCAAGCCCGGCTCCGCCGCAGCCCGGCCTGCTGCACCCGGGGGCACCGATGCCCCCGGATGCGGACCGCCCGCCGCTCAGACCGCCGCCGGTATCTGCCTGGCCAGCGGGAACGGGCGGCCGTCGAGGGTCCAGTGCGGGTCGATCGGGCGCAGCAGGGAGGCGTACACCTGCGCGGCGACGTCCGGATGGCGGATCTCGCCGGTGGGCGGGCCGGCCGGGATACCGTGCCCGGCGCAGGCGACCCAGGCCGTCCGCTCCTCGACCGTACGGCCGCCGTGGCCACCGGCGTCCACGTGCCCGTGGTCGGTGACGACGATGACCGTCCACTGCTCCTCGGCGTAGGTCGCCCGGCCGCGGATGGCGTCGAGGAGGCGGCCGAGGCGCTCGTCGGCGGTGCGCATGGACGCGCGGTACTCGTCGCCGCAGCCCAGGAAGTGGGCGGTCTCGTCGACGGCGCCGAGGTAGACGAAGGAGGCCTCGGGGTCGGCGGCGCCGAGGACGTGGACGGCCTCCCGGACGACCTCCTCGTCCACCGCCTCCCAGGCCTCGGGGGTGTCCTCGGCGGGGGCCACGTAGGAGAGCCGGCCAGGGGCGCGGAACAGCGGGCCGCCGGACTCGTTGATCATCAGCGGGTCCCAGCCGGCCGCGACGAAGGTGCGGCGGCGGTCGCCCCGGGCGAGGCGGGTGGCGAAGTCGGGGAACACGTCGAGCCGGTTGCCGCCCAGATGGTTGCCCCAGACCCCGTGTTTGGCGGGCTCGACCCCGGTCACGATGGTGGTCCAGCACGGCCCGGACATGGTGGGCGTGCCGTCCGCGACCGTGACCGGCACCAGGAACCCGGCCTCGGCGACCTCCTCCAGGCGCGGCATCGGCACCTGAGCCAGGTAGTCGTGGCGGACACCGTCGATCCCGACGACGAGCACGCGGGGGCGGGGCCACTGGGCAGCGGACATGGGGCGTTCCTTTCGGTCGTGCGCATCCGACCGCGCCCGCCGAGGGCGCCGCCGACCGCGCCATGCTCCACCGACCGGCGTACCGGTCGGCGTCACCTCACCGAACGCCGGGTGTCCGAAAGGTGTCGGAAGAGCGCCGGGAGGCCACCGGGGCGGTCCGGGCCCGACCGGGACCGTACGAAACGGGCCGGCCCCGCCGACCATGCCGACGCTGCGGGCGGCCGGCGGCCGGCGGGGAGTCGGGGCTTTGGACGGCGGGGGCGGGTCACGACTGCGGGCGGAACTCGTGGACCACCTCGATGCGGCCGACGATGTGCCGGTTGAATTCGACCAACTCCTCGGCGGGCACCCAGAGTTCGAGGATCGTCCGGCCGCCCGCCCGCTGGACGGGGTAGCGGGCGAGGAAGGCGGTGTCGACCTCGAAGCGGGTGACGTAGCCGACGCCGGAGGCGGGCACGTTCCAGTCCCGGGCGATCCGGATCGCGTAGTCCTCGTTGAGGACGGGGTAGAAGATCGGCTGCTCGGGCAGGCGGGGCGGCCAGGCACGCCGGTCGGCGGCCTCGACCAGGGCCAGCTCCTCCGGGCCGGTGGGGCGCCAGAGGGTGGTGGTCGGGGGCCGCGTCGGGGCGTACTGGCTGGTCATGGCAGGGACGGTAGCCGGGCCGCGACGGGCCCGGCCACCGGATTTCCCGGGCCGGGAGGGGGCGGGCGGCAGCCCGTCAGCGGTAGGCGGACTCGCCGGTGATGGCCTCGCCGAGGACCAGGGTGTGGATCTCACTGGTGCCCTCGTAGGTGAGCACCGACTCCAGGTTGTTGGCGTGCCGCAGCACCGGGTACTCGGTGGTGATGCCGTTGGCGCCGAGCACCGTCCGGGCGCTGCGGGCGATCTCCAGCGCGGTGCGGACGTTGTTGAGCTTGCCGAAGCTGATGTGCGGCGGGCGGGCCGCGCCCTGCTCCTTGAGCCGCCCGATCCGCAGGGCGACCAGGTAGGCCTTCTCGACCTCCAGCATCATCTCGACCAGCTTCTGCTGGGTCAGCTGGAATCCCGCGATCGGGCGGTCGAACTGGATCCGGCTCTTGGCGTAGTCCAGGGCGGCGGTGTAGCAGTCGCGGGCGGCTCCGACGGTGCCCCAGAGGATGCCGTAGCGGGCCTCGTTGAGGGAGGAGAGCGGTCCGCGCAGGCCGACCACCCCGGGCAGCACGGCGTCGGCGGGCAGCACCACCTCGTCGAAGGCCAGCTCGCTGGTGACGGAGGCGCGCAGCGAGAGCTTGCCGTGCACGTCGGTGGCGGTCAGGCCGCGGGTGCCGCGCTCGACCAGGAAGCCGCGCACGCCCTCCTCGGTCTGCGCCCAGACCACGGCGACGTCGGCGATGCTGCCGTTGGTGATCCACATCTTGCTGCCGGACAGCACCCAGTCACCGCCCTCGCCGCCCTTCCGCACCGCCCGGGTCCGCATGTTGGCGGGGTCCGAACCGAAGTCCGGCTCGGTGAGGCCGAAGCAGCCGATCAGTTCGCCGGCGGCCATGCCGGGCAGCCAGCGCTGCTTCTGCTCCTCGGAGCCGAAGGCGTGGATCGAGCGCATGGCGAGCGAGCCCTGGACGGAGACGAAGCTGCGCAGCCCGGAGTCGGCCGCCTCCAACTCCATGCAGGCCACCCCGTACGCCACCGCGTCGGCGCCCGCGCAGCCGTAGCCGTCGAGGTGCATGCCGAGCACGCCCAGGGCGCCGAGCTCGGGGGCCAGCTCGCGGACCGGGAAGACCCCGCGCTCGAACCAGTCGCCGATGTGCGGGCGGATGCGCTCCTCGGTGAACCGGCGGACGGTGTCGCGGATCAGCCGCTCCTCGTCCGAGAGCAGGTCGCCGACGGCGAGCAGGTCGGACGGGTCGATCCGGGTCGGCTTCGTCATTGAAGCTCCTTGTACTCTCGGCGGAATACCAACGGAATACCGGCGAGTATCGCGCACCCGGCCGAGCGGTGGGCGGGCGCGAACGAGTGAGGATGGCGACATGTCCGACGGTGCGTACGTGGTCGGCGAGGTGACGGCCCAGGAGCTGGACGACTCGGCGGAGGAGTTCGCCGGGCTCCTGATGGAGACCGTGCACGGCGGCGCCTCGATCGGGTTCCTCGCCCCGCTGGCGCCCGACGAGGCCACGACGTGGTGGCGGGCGCTCGGCCCGGACCTCGCGGCAGGGCGGCTGGTGCTGTGGACCGCCCGGAACCGGACCGACGGACGGCTGGCCGGCACGGTGCAGCTGCGGCCGGCCACCACCGCGAACGGCCGCCACCGGGGCGAGGTGGCCAAGCTGATGGTGCACCCCGCCGATCGCGGACACCGGCTGGCGGGACGGCTGCTGGCGGCCCTGGAGGAACGGGCGGTGGAGCTGGGCATCCGGCTGCTGGTGCTGGACACCGAGACCGGAAGCCCGGCGGAGCGGCTCTACGAGGCGGCGGGCTGGACCCGGGTCGGCTCGGTGCCGGACTTCGCGGCCGACCCGGCGGGCGTGCTCCGGCCGACCACCATCTTCTTCAAGTCACCGACGCGCTGACGGGTCGACGGGTCGGGCGGGCCGGGCGGGCCGTGGGAACACAACGGATCGGGACGGAACGGGGGCAGGGCATGGCACGTTGGGCGCTGGTCGTGGAGGAGACGGTGGGCACCGGGCACGACCGGACCTGGGGCAGCAAGGTGCTCTCAGAGGTCGAAGGCAGCCGCGAGGAGGCCGTCGAGGAGCTGAGGCGACTCGTCCCCTCCTACACCCCGCAGCATCCGTTCAACAGCCGACGGCGGACGCTGCTCCGCGACGGGGACACCTACCTGCTGATCTCACAGGGGAGCATGCGCGACTACCACTGCGTGTTCAAGGTGTGGGAGCTGTTGTGGGACAGCACGCGACCGGAGGTCCAGGCGGAGCGCCTGGCCGAGGGGGACGCGGAGGACGGGTGACGAAGGACGGGCGACGGCGAACAGATGACAGATAACAGATAACAGATTTCAAACTCTGTCAGCCGTCACCCCACCCCGCAGAGCCGCAACACCGCCGTCGTCGCCGCACCGGCGACCACCACCGCCGGGAACGGCGCCCGGCGCAGCACCAGCACTCCTGCGACCAGCACGCCCGCCGGTCGGGCCCATCCCGCGAAGTCGTGCCCCTGGGTCAGCGCACCGGTTGCGATCAGGGCGACGAGGAGCACCGTCGCCGCGACGGCCAGCAGGTGGCGCAGCCGCTCCGAGAGGGCGAGCCGGCCGGCGAGCAGCGGCCCGGCGAGCCGGTAGGCGTACGTTCCGGCCGCGAGCAGCAGAACGGCGTACATCGGCATCATCGGGCCGTCTCCTTCTCACTGTTCACGGCACTCTCCCCGTTCACCGCACTCTCCCCCTTCACCGCGTTCCGCTCGTCCGCGGCTCTCCGGGCCGCCTCCCCCGCCACCGGCCGTCCGGCGAACAGCAGCCCGACGAGGGCCAGCAGCACCGGCAGCCCGGCCGGGACGAACGGCGTGGCGGCGACCGCGACCACCGCACCCACCAGCGCCGCCGTACGGCTTCGGCGATCCACGAGCGAGGGCAGGACGAGGGCGAGCAGCACCGCCGGGAAGGCGGCGTCCAGGCCGAGCGCGTCCGTGTCGCCGATCAGCCCGCCCGCGAGCGCGCCGAGCAGCACCGAGACGTTCCAGACCACGAACAGCGCGATCCCGCAGAGCCAGTACACGGCCTGGCGTCGGCGCGGCTCGTTCTGCCGCAGGGCGAAGGCGGCGGTCTCGTCGGTGAGCAGCTGCGCACCCAGCAGGCGCCGCCACCAGGGGCCGTCGAGCACGTCGGCCACGGTGAAGCCGAAGGGCAGCAGCCGGGCGTTGAGCACCAGTCCGGTGGCGACCGCGGCGAGCGCACCGCCGCCGGAGAGCACCACGCCGACCGCCGCGAACTGGGAACCGCCGGCGAACACCAGGGCGGAAAGGGCGACCGGCACCCAGAGCGGCAGACCGCCGGAGACGCTGATCGCGCCGAAGGAGGCGCCGACGAGGGCGTCGGCCAGGCAGACCAGGGCGACGTCCCGAAGGGTGGCGCGCTCCAGTGTTCGAAGTAGCGAACGCATGTTCACTAGAGTGAACCGCTCGGACCTAGTTCGTCAAGGCGAACAGGTGGACCGATCCAGCGAACGATGGCCGACGTGGTCGGTACGGTCGGCGCGACCGACCGTGGCAGCATGAACGGCGACATCAGCCGCACCGGGAACCGTGGAAGTGGAAGGGGCCAGGAGGAAAGCGTGAGTGGCGAGCATGAGTGACCAGAGCACCCCGGCAACGGGCCCCGGCGGCGGCAGCACTGGCGGCAACGGCACCGAGCTGATCGGCCAGATCGCCGCCTCGATCCGACGCGAGCGCGAGCGCAGCGGTCTGTCGATGGCCGAGCTGGCCCGGCGTGCGGGCATCGCCAAATCCACCCTGTCCCAGCTGGAGTCGGGTGCGGGCAACCCCAGCGTGGAGACGCTCTGGGCGCTCGGGGTCGCACTGAACGTGCCGTTCAGCCGGCTGGTCGATCCGCCGCGCCCGGTGGTCAGGGTGATCCGGGTCGGCGAGGGCCCGGTGACCCACTCCGAGCGCGCCGACTACGCCGCCACCGTACTCTCCGCCTGCCCACCCAATGCCCGGCGCGACATCTACCGGATCGAGGCGCAGCCGGGCGAGACCAGGGCCTCCGACCCGCACATGCCCGGCACCGTCGAGCACGTGCTGATCGGCGCCGGGCGGGCGCTGGTCGGGCCGACGGAGGCGCCGGTGGAACTGGGACCGGGCGACTACGTGAGCTACCCGGGCGACGCTCCGCACGTGTTCCGCGCCCTGGCCCCGGACACCCTCGCGGTGATCGTCATGGAACACATCTGACGATCAGTCAGCACCCCCGAGTAGGCACGGGCTACTTCAACAGCCCGTCCAGGAAGGGGTTTCCGAACACCCGGTGCGGGTCGTGACGGTCCAGGACGGCGACCGCCTCGTCCCAGCCGGGCCCGCCGCCGGCCCGCAGGCTGTCGGGGATGGCCCGGCCGATCATGTCCGGGTCGGACCAGGCGGCGGCGTCGGTGTAGGCCCAGCCCTTGGACCACTCGACCCGCAGGCCCGCCCGGGTGCCGTCGAAGGTGCGCAGCAGCCACTGCTCCAACTCCCGGGCGAAGCGCTCCAGTCCGGGGGTGCCGGGGAAGGCGAGGACGTCCAGCCAGACCGCGGTGTCCCACTCCGGGCGGTCGGCGCGGGGGCGCAGCGCGGACAGCAGCGGGGGCCGGGCGCCGGGGACGCCGGAGGCGGCCGGGTCGTCCAGGCCGGTGACCCGGATCTCCACCGCGCCGTTCACCGGGAACTCGCCCCGGGCCTGGTAGGTGGCGAGCAACTCCCGGTAGTAGGCGGCGAATTCGCTCACCACCCACTGGAGGTCGGCACGCTTGGTGAGGATGGCGTAGCCGTTGGCGGTGACCCGCAGGGTGGTCGGGCGGACGTACTGGAGCAGGGTGCGGGAAGGGCCCCAGAGGTCGGAGTGCAGTCCGCCGGCGAGCAGGTGGGTGAGCGCCTCGCCGCTGAGCAGCTGGCGCAGCAGGTCGCCGGAGAGCAGGATGTCCGTGATGTCGCCGGTGAGCCCCACCTTCGCGACCAGGTACTGGAGTTGGCCGAACAGCGGGGCCGATGCCCAGGCGCCGGTGACGATCTCCCCGGCGAGCCGGGCGACCGGCTCCGGAATGCTGTCCGAGAAGGGGTAGTTGTAGGGGCGGTCGACGGAGAGGGAGGCGAGCGGCTTGTTCGGGGTGACGCTCCAGGTCTTGAGCCAGGGGTACTCGGTGTAGGCGAACCAGATCGCCTCGACCCGGCCGTCGCGGTCCACGAAGTCGGCGAGGGTACGCGGGCCTCCCCCGCCACCGAGGACGCCGCCCAGCACTCCCCCGAGCACTCCGCCGAGCCCGCCGCCGGTCCCCGCGCCGGCCCCACTGCCGCTACCCGGGCGGGCGAAGAGCTCGCTCGCCGGGATGTCGAGCCGGCTGACGCAGCGCAACGGGCGGTCGGCGCCGGCCCGCAGCACCACCTCGGTGAGGAAGGCGCGGCCCAGGTGCACCAGGAAGGCGGCGCTGTCGGCCTCGGAGCGGTCGAAGGTGCGCAGCGTGTAGCGGCCGGTGGCCGGGTCGAGGACGACGGCGGTGAGTCGGACGACCTGGTTGCTGACCGAGCCGTAGCCGTGCCCCTCCGGCCGTACCTCCCCGACCGCCGCGGCGGCGGTGCCGTGGCCGCCGATGGCGAGCACACCGCCGACGGTGAGCTCGCCGGGGGCCGGGCAGGCGGTCAGGCCGAGGCCGCGCTGGGCCAGGTGCGCGAGCAGGGCCTCCATGGTGGCGCCGGTCTGCACCCGGACGGTGCCGGGCGAGTCGGCGCTGATGGCGGTGAGGTACCGGCTGGTGTCCACGAGCAGGACCCGGGCGCTCTCCGGGGTCCCGGCGGCGACGGTGAGCGGCGCCCAGGTGTGCCGGTACCCGGAGGCGCGCAGCCGCCAGCCGTTGGCGTGCGCCCAGTCGGCGAGGGCCGGGACCTCCTCGGGGGTGCGGGGCGCGCAGGTCCACAGCTGGTCGGTGCGGATCTCGCCGGACCAGTTCTGGAAGACCCGCTGGTAGAGCTCGGTGCCGACCGGCAGCCCGGGCGGTACGGGCCCGGCGGCCTCGGCGCTGTCCGGGCCGACGGTGCCGCGCAGCAGCCAGGCCGCGCCGCCGAGCACCGCCGACGCGCCCAGCAGCTGTCGGCGGGTGAGGCCGCCGGAGGTGCTCCTGCGCGTGCCCGCCGGGGCGGTCGACGAGGCTCTCGCCGGGGCCTGCGCCCGGGCGCCCGTGGGGGCCTCCGTCGGGGCGTCCGCAGCGGCGTCCACCTGGGCATACATGGGGGTATTCATGGGTGTATTCATGGGGGTCATCCCTTCCGGTGTCGCCCCGTCACCCGTTCCGCCCATCGAGCCGTGTCCTGTGGTCATCCGTCCGTCCGCCCCTTCGCGCTGGTCCCCCCGGGCCGAGCTGCGGCGATCCGGGTCCGGCCGGAATCCGCCCGGCCCGGTCTGGAGCGTATGGAGGGGCGTACGGCCGTTTGAAGCACCCGCCGGGGATCTCACTCCTTCGAGTGAGATAGGTCCGATCCGCCCCGGGAACCCCGTCCACCTGCACAGCTCCTCGTCCGGACTCCGTTGCCCGGGTCCTCGGCGGGCGCATAGGTTGATCACGGTCGCCCCATTGATCACGGTCACCCATCCCGCCCACCGGAGGCCCCGCCATGCCCTCGTCCGCGAACCCGCCCGTGCCCGCACGTCCCATGCCCGGGCCGCTGACGGTCGCCGTCGCCCAGCCCGTCTGCGCCGCCGCCGGCCGTCCGGACACCGTGTCCGAGAACGTGGCCCTGCACGCCGTGGCGGTACGGGAGGCGGGCACCCGGCTGGTGGTGTTCCCCGAGCTGTCGCTGACCGGCTACGACCTGACCGCACCGGCCGTCGACCCGGCGGACGCCCGGCTCGCACCGCTGGTGGCGGCCTGCGCCGCGACCGGTGCCGTCGCCCTGGTCGGGGCGCCGGTGATCGAGGCCGACGGGCGCGAGTCCATCGCCACGCTGGCGGTCACCGGGGAGGGCGCCGAGGTCGTCTACCGGAAGATGCGCCTGCACGGCGCCGAGGTCGAGCGCTTCGCCCCGGGCGAGAAGCCCGTCGTCCTGGAGCTGGACGGTCTGCGGCTCGGGCTCGCCGTCTGCGCGGACGCCGCCGATCCGACGCACGCCGAGGAGACCGCCGCGCTCGGCATCGACGCCTACGTGGCCTCCACCCTCTACGGGCCCGGCGCCGCCCAGGCCGAGCGCCGGGACGGCCACGTCCGCGACCGGGCCGCCGCCCACGGGGTCTGGTGCGTGCTCGCGACCTGCGCCGGGACCACCGGCGAGTACCCGGACAGCTCGGGCGGCTCCGGCGTCTGGGCCCCGGGCGGCGGCCTCGTCGCCCAGGCCGGTACCGCCCCGGGCGAGCTGGTCCGCGCCGAGGTGGTCCGCGCCGAGGTGGCCCGTACCGAGCCGCCCCGGCAGTAGGCGCCTGCCCGGGAGCCAGAGCCGCCTCGACAGCGGGACCCCGGCCCCGGAAGCCGAGCCGCCTCGACGCCAGGAGCCCGGACCCCGGAACCGGGAACCGGGAACCGGGAACCGGGTCACCCCGACCGGAAATACCCGGGCCCCGCTCGCGGCTGTGGTGATCGGAGATCCGTTCCGGGCCCGGTCGGGCCCGTACAGGAGGTGCAGCGCGCGATGGGTGGCCAGCAGGAGAAGCCGCAGGAGTACCGGATCGAGCACGACTCGATGGGCGAGGTCCGGGTGCCGGCCGACGCGAAGTGGCAGGCGCAGACACAGCGGGCGGTGGAGAACTTCCCGGTGTCCGGTCAGCGGCTGGAGCGGGCGCACATCGCCGCGCTGGCCCGGATCAAGGCGGCAGCCGCCCGGGTGAACGCCCGGCTCGGGGTGCTGGACGAGGAGACGGCGGAGGCGATCGCGGCGGCGGCCGAGGAGGTCGCGGAGGGGCGCTGGGACGACCAGTTCCCGGTGGACGTGTTCCAGACCGGCTCGGGCACCTCGTCCAACATGAACACCAACGAGGTGATCGCCACCCTGGCCGGGGAGCGGCTGGGCCGGCCGGTCCACCCGAACGACCACGTCAACGCCAGCCAGTCGTCCAACGACGTCTTCCCGTCCTCGATCCACATCGCCGCCACCGGCGCCGTCACCCACGACCTGGTCCCGGCGCTGGAGCACCTCGCGGAGTCGTTGGAGCGCAAGGCCGCCGAGTTCGCCCGGGTGGTCAAGTCGGGCCGCACGCACCTGATGGACGCCACGCCCGTCACGCTCGGCCAGGAGTTCGGCGGCTACGCGGCGCAGGTGCGGCACGGGCGGGAGCGGCTGCTGGCCACCCTCCCCCGGGTGGCCGAACTCCCGCTCGGCGGCACGGCGGTGGGCACCGGGATCAACACCCCGCCCGGCTTCCCGGCGGCCGTCATCGCGGAGGTAGCCCGCGCCACCGACCTGCCGCTGACCGAGGCCAGGAACCACTTCGAGGCGCAGGGCGCACGGGACGCCCTGGTCGAACTGAGCGGTCAACTGCGCACGGTGGCGGTCGGGTTCACGAAGATCGCGAACGACCTGCGGTGGATGGGATCCGGCCCGCGCACCGGGCTCGGCGAGATCAACCTGCCGGACCTCCAGCCGGGTTCGTCGATCATGCCGGGCAAGGTGAACCCGGTGCTGCCCGAGGTCGTGCTGATGGTCGCCGCCCAGGTGGTGGGCAACGACGCGACGGTGACCCTGGCGGGCGCGAGCGGCAACTTCGAGCTGAACGTGATGCTCCCGGTGATCGCCCGCAACGTGCTGGAGTCGGTGCGGCTGCTCGCCAACAGCGCCCGACTGCTGGCCGACCGGACGGTGGACGGCATCACCGCCAACGTCGAACGGGCCCGGGAGTACGCGGAGTCCTCGCCCTCGGTGGTGACGCCGCTGAACCGCTACATCGGGTACGAGGAGGCCGCGAAGGTCGCCAAGCAGGCGCTGGCCGAGCGCAAGACGATCCGTCAGGTGGTGCTGGAGCGCGGCTACGTCGAACAGGGCAGGCTCACCGAGGAGCAGCTGGACGAGGCGCTGGACGTGCTGCGGATGACGCACCCCTAGCGGGCCGGGCGGCGGCCGGGGCCCGCCGGGGTGCGGCTTGGTCCCGATCCTCGGCCAGGTCTTCGTCCGGGGTTTCGTCCGGGGTTTCGTCCACGCCCTCGCCGGAGGACGTGCGCCGGGGCGCGGC
>NZ_JBHVET010000105.1:0-16074 GCF_042802135.1 Kitasatospora sp. NPDC057512 | reverse complement strand
CAGGAGCACCCCGCCCGCGCAGGGCGACCCGGAGCTGCTGGAGCGGCTGGCCGAGCTGTTCGGCGCCCCGCCGGAGCGGACGGTGGTCACCGGCGGGGTGCGCCAGTTCGCCGGGAGCTGGGCGGGGCGCACCCGTACCGCGCTGGTGGAGCGACCGGGCTTCGCCGACATCGGGCCGGTGCTCGCCGGGGCGGCCGAGGTCCGGGCACTGGCCTGGGAGGACCTCCCCGGCGCGGCCCGCGGCGGCCCGGAGCCGGTGACGGTCTGGGTGACCAGCCCGTACCGCAATCCGGACGGCCGCTCGCTGGACGCGGCCGGCCGCCTGGCCCTGGCGGAACTGGCGGCAGAGGGGCACCAGGTGGTGGTCAACCAGGTCTACCGGTGGTTCGCGCCGCCGGAGGATCCGCCCGACGGCTGCTGGGGCGTGACCTCGCTGGCGAAGCTGTGCGGCGGCGGCAGCCGGCTCGGCTGGGCGACCCTGCCCGACCCGTCCGCCGCGCTGCCGATGCTGCGCGCCGCCGGGCCCGCCACCACCTGGCAGCGGGCCTGGGCCGGCTTCCTCGACCGGTCCGCGCTGACCTCACTGGTCCGGGCGTGCGTCGAACCCACGCTGGAGGCGCGCCGGCTGTTCACCGAGCGGCTCGGCGAGCTGCTGGGCTGGGAGTTCACCGGGGGAGGGATGTCCCTGCTGCTGTCCTGGCGGGGCGCCACCGAGGAGCGGGTCCTGGCCGAACTCGCCGCACTGGACCTCGCGGTGGGGCCCGGCTCGGCCTTCGACGCGCCCCCGGGTTCGGTGCGGCTCGCGTTCTCCGGCGTCGACGCGCGGGAGGCCGTACGGGCCGCCGACCGGGTGGCCCGGCTGGCGGCCCGCACGGCGGGGGCGCTGGCGCCCGCGGGGTAGGGGCCGCCTCAGGAGGCGGTACGGGCGTACGCGGTCAGCCAGTTGAGGTCGCGGTGCCCGGCGCCGTAGCGCTGCCGCTCGTTGACGACGCGGACGTCGGTCCCGGTGAAGCCGGCCGCCTCCAGCAGGCCGCGGACCCGGTCCGCGGTCTGGTAGCGGAAGAAGCGGGCGGCGTCGGCACTGAAGGACTCGACGAACTCCTCCTCGCCCTCGCCCTCCTTGAAGCTGACGAACAGCGCCCCGCCGGGCCGCAGCACCCGGTGGAACTCGGCCAGCGCGGCCGCCACGTGCTCGTCCCTGAGGTGCAGCAGCGTCGCCTGGGACCAGACGCCCGCGAAGGAGGCGTCGGGGAGGTCCAGCGCGCACACGTCCATGCGCCGGAAGTCCAGCCCGGGGTGGAGCTCCCGGGCCCGGACGACGAAGGGCTCGCTCAGGTCGACGCCGGTCACCGCCACGCCCCTGGCCGCCAGCAGGGCCGTGTCGCGGCCGAAGGCGCACCCGGCGTCCAGGACCGGCCCGGCCGGATCGGGGAGCATCCCGGTGAAGAGGTCGAGCTCCTCGTCCGGGACCATGCCCTTGGTGGCGGACTCGTACTTGTCGGCGCTGTGCTCGTACGCGGCGATGGTGCGTGAGAGGTAGTCAAGCATGCCTGAAACCTACCCTCGTGGGGGTCGGAGCGGGCCGGAGGGGGCGCCCCGGGCGGGACGCCCCCTCCGGGCCGTTCAGGACTGCGCGGCGAGCAGCGCGGCCAGCCCGTCCAGCCCCCGGTCGAGGGTGGCCGGGTCGACCTGGCTGACGGAGAGCCGCAGTTGGTGCTCCCCGCCCGTCCCCGGGTAGAAGTGCGACATCGGCGTCCAGATCACCCCGTACTCCGAGGCGGAGCGCTCCAGCAGCGCGTCGTCCACCACGCACGGCACCGTGAGCACCAGGAAGAACCCGCCGCGCGGCTCGTTCCAGGTCACCCCGCAGCCGGGCGGGAAGCGCCGGGCCAGGCCCTCCAGCACCAGTGCGAGGTTGCGCCGGTAGAGCGCGGCGACCTCGGTGTTGGCGGCCCGCAGGCTGTGGCCGTGCTCCAGCAGCGCGCCGCCGATCACGGCCTGGGCGATCGGCGAGGTGTTCACCGTGGTCATGCTCTTGATCATGCCGAGCAGGTCGGCGAACAGCACGGCGTCGCCCCGCCCGTCCGCCACCAGCTGGTCCGCCACCACGTACCCGACCCGGGCGCCCGGCAGGGCCGTCTTGGCGAAGGAACCGAGGTGGACCACCCGCCGTCCGGTGTCCAGCGCCTTGAGCGAGGGCAGCCGCTCCTCGCCGGCGAACACGCAGTACGGGTTGTCCTCCAGCAGCAGGAAGTCCTCCTCGGAGGCCAGCGCCAGCAGCTCCCGGCGCAGCTCCAGCGGCAGGCTGGCCCCGCTCGGGTTGGCCACGTCCGGCACCAGGTAGAGCGCCCGCGGGCGGAGCCCCTCAGCCCGGGCGGCGGCCAGCTGGAGGCGCAGGTCGGCGAGGTCCACGCCGTCCGGGCCGTCGGCGACCGCCCGCACCGGCAGGTCGGCCAGCAGCGCCGCGCCGGTCAGCCCCACGTAGGTGGGGGAGACGGCCAGCACCACGTCCTCGGGGCCGCGGCGCAGCGCCCGCAGCACCAGGAACATCGCCTCCTGGCAGCCCACCGTCACCACGATCGACTCGGCGGGCACCTCGATGCCCTCGTCGGTGGCGAGGTGGGTGGCGATCAGCTCGTGGATGATCCCCTTGGTCCGCCCGTACTGGAGCACCTGTCGGCGGGCCGCCTCCTCGGTCAGTCCGCGCTCGGTGCGCAGGTGGTCGAGGTAGCGGTCCAGGTGGCGGTGGACGGCGTCCAGCTCGAAGAACTGCTCGGCCGGGCGGCCGGCCGCGAAGGAGACCGCCTCCGGGTAGCGGATGGAGATCTCGTTGAGCAGGTTCATCGAGGTCATCGCCGGGTCGGCGAGGGAGGTGTGCAGGCCCGCGAGCAGCAGGTCGTGCGGTGCGGCGATGGTGGTCACGGGGTGCTCCAGACGGGGCGGGGCAGGGTGGTGGTGCGCAGCTCGGCGGCGGCCCGCGGGTCGGCGCAGCCCGCGAGGCCGAGCGCGTGCCGCAGCTCGGCGGCGAGCAGGTCGAGGACCTCGGTGCAGCCCGCCTCGCCGCCGGCCGCCAGGCCCCAGATCAGCGGGCGCCCGAGCAGGACCCCGGTGGCGCCGAGGGCCAGCGCGGTGAGCACGTCCGAGCCGCCGCGCACCCCGCTGTCCAGTAGCACCTGGCAGTCCTCGCCGGCCAGCGCCTCGGCGACCTCCGGCAGCATCGTCACGGAGGGCACGGCCCGGTCGAGCTGGCGGCCGCCGTGGTTGGAGACCACCACGGCCGCGGCGCCGATCCCGGCGGCCCGCCGGGCGTCGGCCGGGTCGAGCACGCCCTTGACCACCAGCGGCAGGTCGGTCTCGCCGCGCAGCCACTCGAGGTCGGCCCAGGTGACGCCGGGGGAGAGCAGCTCGGCGGTGTGCGCGGCCACCGCCGAGACGGCGGCGGTGGACTCGTGCGCCCGCCCGGCGGCGCCGCCCTCCAGCAGCGCCGCGCGGACGTCCGACGGCAGGGCGAAGGCGTTCCTGGCGTCGCGCAGCCGGCGGCCCATGTACGGCACGTCGGCGGTGACCACCAGGGCCTCGCTGCCGGCCTCCTCGGCCGCCCTGACCAGGTCGAGCAGCCGGCCGCGGTCGCGCAGCCAGTACAGCTGGAACCAGAGCGTGGCGCCGGTCTTCGTCAGCTCCTCGAAGCCGACGCTGCTGAGCGTCCCGACGGTGAACGGCACGCCCGCGGCGGCCGCGGCGCGGGCCGAGGCCAGCTCGCCCTCGGGGTGGAACAGCCGGTGGTAGGCGACGGGTGCCACCGCCACCGGCAGGGCCGCCCGGCTGCGCACCAGGGTGGCGGCGGTGTCCAGGGTGCCGACGTCGGTCAGCACGCGGGGCACCAGGGCCACCCGGTCGAAGGCGGCCCGGTTGGCGGCGGGGGTCAACTCGCGCTCGGCGCCGCCCTCCAGCCACTCCCAGACCTCGGGCGCGAGCACCGCCCGGGCCCGGTCGGCGTACTCCGCGACGGACAGCGCCGGGCGCCCGCCGGCCGGGCCGGTCGGTGGTTCGTTGCGGACGGACGCGCTCATCCGGCCACTTCGCTGGCGTTGCGCTGGAGCTCCACGGCCTCGTAGAGGGCGCGGATGTTGTTGCTGCCGAAGTTGCGGGCCCGGATGCGCTCGATCACCTCGAAGAAGAAGGTGTTCCGCGGGTGCTGGGAGCGGGTGAAGATCTGGAACAGCTGGCCGTCGTGGTCCTGGTCGACCAGCAGGTTCAGCTCGCGCAGCTGCTCGAAGGAGTGCCGCAGCGGCGTCAGGCGGCCGGGCAGCGCGTCGTAGTAGGTCTGCGGGGTGCGCAGGAACGGCACGCCGCGCTCGGCCATGGTGGAGACGGAGTGCACCGCGTCCTCGGCGGCGAAGGCGACGTGCTGCACCCCGGCGCCGCCGTGGCCGGCCAGGAAGGAGGCGATCTGGCCGCCCGCGTCCGCGGTGAGCGGCTCGATCAGGGTGAGGGTGACGCTGTGGTCGGCGCTCTGCACGACCGCCGAGTCCATGCCGAGCGCGCCGACCTCGACCCGCTCCTCGAAGATCGTCCGGAAGCCGAAGACCTCGCGGTAGCGGTGCTCGGTCTTGCGCAGCTCGCCGAACGGCACCAGGACGGCGAAGTGGTCGACGGTCCGCAGGCCGACCTGGCCCTCGCCGGTCAGCGGGGCGGGGTCGGGCAGGCCGGGGATGCGGCCGGCCGGGACCTCGGGGCCGCGCTCGATCAGGGTGTGCACCACCTCGCCGAAGGCGTCGACCACCGCGGTGACGCAGCCGTCCGCGGCGCGCGGCTCGCCCAGCGCGGCGGCGCCGCGGGCGGTCAGGGTGCGGTACGCGTCGGTGGCGTCCGGCACCCGCAGGCCGAGGGCGCCGACGCCGTCGCCGTGCCGGGCCAGGTAGCCGGTGGCCGGGTGGCCGGCGGCCAGCGGCTGGGTGAGCAGCAGCCGGATGGAGGCCTGGCCGACCAGCGCGGACAGGCAGCGCTCGGCGGCCTCGCCGCGCTCGGTCGGCGGGACGAGCAGCTCGAAGCCGTACTCCGTGGTCAGCCGGGTGGTCTCGGCGCCCAGGTCGGCCACGTAGAACTCGACGTGGTCCAGCTCGACGGGGATCGGGGTGACGGTGGGAGAGGAACGGTCGGTCATCAGAGGAGCTCTCTCGTGAGGAGGACGGGAGGTGCTGAGGGACGATCGGGTGGAGCGGGCGTACGGGTACGGGTACGGGTACGGCGGCGCCGGATCAGGTGGGCTGGAGGTCCTTGGCGTCCTCGGGCTCGGCCGGGCCGTCGCCCTCGCCCGCGTCCCGGCCCTCGGGCTCCGGCGGCTCGGTCGGGGCCTCCGGCTTGCCGATCAGGTGGGCGGCCGCGAGCAGCGCGCCGACCACCATCACGCCGAGCACCACCCGGAAGTCCAGGGCGGCCACCAGGCCGGAGCCGACGCCGACGGCCAGCGCCTGCGGCGCGGTGAGCGAGAGGTTGACGGCCGCCTGGGCGCGCCCCATCAGCTGCGGCGGGGTGGAGGCCTGGGCGGCGGTGGCGAGACCGACCATGGCGGCCGGGATGCCCGCGCCCGCGATCACCAGGCCGGCCGACACCACGTACAGCGACGGGGCGAGCAGCAGGACGGTCCCGAGGCCGAACACCGCCGAGCCCGCCATCACCGTCCGGCGCGGTCCGAGCTTGCCGATCAGCAGGCCGCCGACCACCGAGCCGGCCAGCGCGCCGACGGCCTCGGTGGTCTCCAGCACGCCGAGGAACTGCGGCGAGCGGTGCAGCCCGTGCTGGGTCAGCGCGAACAGCACCGGCTGGAGCAGGCTCAGCACGAAGCCGGCGGCGGCGGTGGCCGCGACCAGCGGCCGCAGCCCGACCGAACCGCGCAGGTGGACGAAGCCGGCCAGCACCTCGGTGCGCCACCGCAGGCCCGAGGGCTCCGGCTTGACCTCCTCCACCCGCAGGGTGAGGAAGCTCAGCGCGGCCAGCAGGAGTACGGCGAGGTCGGCCACCGCCACCACGTGCCCGCCGAACCAGCCGTAGAGGCCCGAGCCGAGCAGCGGCGCCACCAGCGTGGTGCCGGCCCGGGCGCTCTGGGTCAGCCCGGCCGCCGCGCCGAAATCCTGACGCTCCGTCAGGATGCTGCGCAGCAGCGCGCTCTGCGCCGGGGCCAGGACGGCCCCGGCCAGACCGCAGACCGTGGCGGTGCAGTAGATGATCCAGACCGTGTCCCGGCCGTCGACCAGCAGCAGCGGCAGCAGCGAGAGGGCCACCGCCAGGTTGACCCCGACCAGCAGCGGCTTGCGCCGGACCCGGTCGGCGAGCAGGCCGCCGAGCGGGAGCAGCAGCAGGGGCGCGGAGAAGCAGAACAGCACCAGACCGGCGGCGGAGTTGCTGCCGGTCAGCACCTTGGCCCAGATGCCGAGGGCGATGGAGAGGGCGCTGTCACCGAGGACGGACAGGGTCTGCCCGGCGAGGTAGCGCCGGAACTCCGGGCGGGCCAACAGCGGGTGCATGGCGGTTCCTTCGCTGCGCCGACGGCGCTTCGGGGTGTGCAGGGGTGTGCGGTGGTGCAGGGGTGTTCGGTGGTGCTGTGCGGTGGTGCGGTGGTGCAGGGGTGTCCGGTGGTGCGGTGCTGTGCGGTGGTGCAGGGGCGCCCGGGGTGCGCCCTGACGCACGCGGGGTGCTCAGGGCGCCGGGCGGCCGGCGCGTCGGCGGGTCGGGCGCCGGGCGCTCAGCGTGCTGCCGGGTGGGCCGGGGCGAGCGGGGCGACGGCGGCGAAGCCCTCGATCACCGCGTCGTTGGCGTCCTTCTCGCCGATGGCGACCCGGATGCCCTGGCCGGGGTAGTAGCGCACGGCCACGCCCAGGCGCTCCAGCTCCGCGCGCAGCGGGAGCTGGTCACCGGGGGCGTCGACCCACAGGAAGTTGGTGACGCTGGGCGCCACCGTCCAGCCGAGGCGCAGCAGTTCGGCCTCGGTGCGCTCCCGCTCCGCGGCGATCTCGGCGATCCGGCGCGCCATCTCGTCCTCGGCGCCGACGGCGGCGAGCAGGCCCGCCTCCTGGAGCCGGTTCACCGCGTACGGCACCTGGTGGTCCCGCACCCGCTGGGCCACGGACTCCTCCGCCAGGGCGTAGCCGATCCGCAGCGCGGCGATGCCGTGCGACTTGGACAGGGTGCGCAGCACCACGAGGTTCGGCCACTCGGCGATCCGGGCCGGCACGTCCGGGGCCTGCCAGCCCAGGGCGAAGTCGACGTACGCCTCGTCGAGCAGGATCAGCGCGGTGGCCGGCACCCGGCGGAAGAACTCCGTCAGCTCGGCCCAGGAGTAGACCGTGCCGGTCGGGTTGTGCGGGTTGCACAGCACGACGATCCGGGTGCGCCCGTCCATCCGCTCGGCCATCGCCGCCAGGTCGTGCCGGGCGTCGGGGCCGAGCGGGACCGGCCGGGCCTCGGCCCGGGCGATCTCGCAGAACAGCGGGTACGCGTCGAAGCAGGGCGCCGAGTGGACCACGTTGTCGCCGGGCTCGACCACCGCGTGGAAGAGGTCCAGCGCCACGCCCGCCGAGCCGTGGCCGACCACGACCTGGCCGGCCGGGACGCCCTGCCAGTCGGCGACGATCCCGGCGATCCGCTCCGGACGGAAGTCCGGGTAGCGGTGCAGGTCGGCACTGGCCTCGGCCAGCGCCGCCAGCACCGACGGCAGCGGCGGGTACGGGTGCTCGTTCTGTGCCAGCAGGTACCTGGCGTCCGACGGGCCGGCCATCAGTCGGCCTGGAGGACGTAGAGCCAGGAGTGCGGGGTGGCCAGCGCCTCGACGCGGTCGATCCGCAGGCCGGCGTCGGTGAACAGCTCCTCGTAGGTGGCCTTGGTGTGCAGCGGGACGCCCATCATCGCGTGCGCCAGCTCGAAGCCCACCGAGAAGACCGGCTGGGCGCCGTCGGAGGTGCCCGGGTCGCGCAGCATGGTGTCGCCGAGGACGAAGGTGCGGGCCTTCGGGAAGGCCTCCCGCATCCGGGTGAAGATCGAGGAGCGGGTGGTCGGGTCGGCCAGCAGGTCGTGCAGCAGGAAGAAGCTCATCACGGTGTCGACCTCGGCCACCTCGGCGGCCTCGGCGTCGTTGTCGATCTGGGTGCCGAGCAGGCCCAGCACGTCCGCGCGGACGGCGGTGACCCGGTCCTGCATGCCGGCCTCGACGATGTCGCGGCGGGCGATGTCGGTGGCCGGGCGGCTGATGTCGATGCCCAGGCCCCGGGAGCCCTCGCGCTGCGAGACCACCCGGCGCACCCGGGCGGAGGTGCCCGAGCCCAGGTCGGCGATGTGCCGGAAGTCGATGCCGCTCAGCACGTCGGTGAGCTGGGCGGCGAACAGCGACTGGTCGCACTGGGCCGAGCCGAGGGCGACCATCGCCTCGTCGCGGAAGACGTCCGTGTCGTAGCGGTGGGTGCCGGCGCTCAGGTGGCCGGCGCGGCCGAACACGTCGTGGTAGCCGCCGACGGCCCAGGTGAAGTAGCCGCGGGCGGCGGCGATCTCCAGGCCCGCCTCGGTGGGCAGGTAGGCGTCGCCGTCGGCCTTGAGGTAGCCGTAGTCGGCGGCGGCGCGCAGCACGGCCTCGGTCCGGGCGGTGTCGCCGGCCTGGGCGGTGGCCTCGGCGGCCGAGAGCGGCTCGCCGCGCCCGATCGACTCCAGCAGGCCGATCCGGTCCAGCGCGAAGATCACGTTGGCGGCGATGAAGCCGTTGTAGGCGTCGGTCGAGGTGATCGGCGACGGGGTGATGCCACGCCAGGTGTCGGGGATGGCCGCAGTGGTCATGGTGGTGTCCGTTTCTCGGTCGGCGGACCGGGTGCGGTCCGCGTGGTGTGCGCAGGTCGGTCGCCTGCGGTCGGTAGGGGTTTGAAGTCGGGGCGTCAGGAGGTCAGGAGGTCAGGCGGGCGGCGAGCACCGGGCCGATGACGGCGAGCGCCTCGGTGCCCGTCATCGCGCCGTGGGTGCTCGGCACCTCGTGGACGTCGAGCCGGCCGCCCAGGTGCGGGCGCCAGCTCTCCGGGTCGGGGGCGTCGGCCGGCCGGTCCTTGGCGGCGGTGAAGAACACCGCGTCGCCGTCGTAGCCGGGCAGCGGGAGTTCGTGGGACAGCTCGGCGTTGGCCTGGAAGACCGAGACCACCCGAGCCACCCCGGCGCCGCTGAGGCCGGCCAGCGGGCCCTCGCCGTCGCGGACGAGCGCGGCGTAGCCGTCCTCGTCGGCGGGCCAGGCGGTGACCTCCCCGGCCGGGTGGCCGAGCGAGTCGAGGATCACCGCGAGCTGCGCCGGGTCGTCCCGCCACTGCTCGGGCCCCGGCTCGCCGGTGCCCGGGTAGGCGTCCAGCAGCGCCAGCAGCCGGACCTCCTCGCCCTGCTCGCGCAGCAGCGCGGCGATCGCGTGGGCGACGGCCCCGCCGAACGACCAGCCGAGCAGGGCGTACGGGCCCTCGGGGCGGACGGCGCGGATCCGCGCCAGGTAGGTCCGGGCCAGCTCCTCGACCGAGGCCGGGTGCGCGGCGGGATCGGCCAGGCCGGGGGCCTGGAGGCCGTAGATCGGCTGCTCGGCGTCGAGGTGGCGCAGCAGGCCGGTGTAGACCCAGCTGATGCCGGCGGCCGGGTGGACGCAGAACAGCGGTGGGCGCGAGCCGCGGGTGCGGATCGGCAGCAGGACGGGGAAGCTCTCGGCGGCCGGGCCCCGGGTGAGCCGCTCGGCCAGCCGGGCCACGGTCGGCGCCTCGAACAGCGTGCGGACGCCGACCCGGTCGCCCTCGCCGACCAGGTCGCGCAGGCCCGCGACCAGCCGGCTGGCCAGCAGCGAGTGCCCGCCGAGCTCGAAGAAGTTGTCGTCCACGCCGACCTTCTCCAGTCCGAGCAGGTCGGCGAACAGGCCGCAGAGCAGCTCCTCCCGGGGCGTCGCGGGCGCCCGCCCGGAGCCGAGCCAGGTGGTGTCGGGGGCCGGCAGGGCCTTGCGGTCGACCTTGCCGTTGGCGGTCAGCGGCAGGGCGTCCAGGGCGACGACCGCCGAGGGCACCATGTAGTCCGGCAGGGACGCGCCGACGTGGGCCCGCAGCTCGGCCTGGTCGACCGCCTGCCCGGGGTGGGCGACGGCGTAGCCGACCAGCCGGCGGTCGCCCGGGCGGTCCTCCCGGACCAGCACGAACGCCTGGGCCAGGGACGGGTGTTGGGCCAGCACGGCCTCGATCTCGCCGGGCTCGATCCTGAAGCCGCGGATCTTCACCTGGTGGTCGGTGCGGCCCAGGTACTCCAGGGTGCCGTCGGCCTGGCGGCGGACCAGGTCGCCCGAGCGGTACATCCGGCTGCCGGGGGCGCCGTACGGGTCGGCGACGAAGCGCTCGGCGCTCTGGCCGGGCCGGTTGAGGTAGCCGCGGGCCAGGCCGGCGCCCGCGATGTACAGCTCGCCCTCGACCCCGGCCGGGACGGGCTGGAGCGCGGCGTCCAGGACATAGAGCCGGGTGTCCAGCACGGGCCGGCCCATCGGCGGGGCGATCCGGCCGGCGAGCGGTTCGCTCATGCTGGCGCAGACGGTGGACTCGGTCGGGCCGTAGGCGTTGACCATCCGCAGCCGGGCCGACCAGTGCTCGACCAGGTCGGGCGGGCAGGCCTCGCCGGCGACCACCAGGGTGCCGCCCTCCGGCAGCGCGTCCGGGGCCAGGACGGCCAGCGCGGTGGGCGGCAGGGTCAGGTGGGTGACGCCCTGTTCGGCGATCAGCTCGGTCAGCGAGGGGCCGGGCAGCAGCTGGTCGGCGTCGCCGAGGACGGCCCGGGCACCGGTGAGCAGCGCCATGCCCAGCTCCCAGACGGCCGCGTCGAAGGACGGCGAGGCGAACAGCAGCACCCGGCTGTCGGGGGTGACGGCCAGGCCCCGGCGCTGGCTCTCCACCATGGCGGCGAGGCCGGTGTGGGTGACCACCACGCCCTTGGGGCGGCCGGTGGAGCCCGAGGTGTAGATGACGTACGCGGCCGAGTGCGGGGTGATCGCGGTGCCGGTGAGGTCGTGCGCCGGGTGGCCGGAGGCGTCCAGGTCCTCGATCAGCAGCCGCGGGACGGTGCTGCCGGCGAGCAGGCCGTCGGCCAGCGCCCTGCTGGTGAGGACCAGCGCGGGCCGGGCGTCGTCCAGCATGTAGGCGATCCGGTCGGCCGGGTAGCGCGGGTCCAGCGGCTGGAAGACCGCGCCGGCCTTGAGCACGGCGAGCTGGGCGACGATCAGCTCGATCGAGCGCTCCAGGGCGATCGCGACGAACCGCTCGGGGCCCGCGCCGTGCTCGATCAGCAGCCGGGCGAAGCGGTTGGCGCGCTCGTTCAGCTCGCCGTAGGTGACCTGCTCGGCGCCGAAGGAGAGCGCGACGGCCTCCGGGCGGGCGGCGGCCCGGGCCTCGAAGAGCGCCGGGAAGGTGCCGAGCGGGAGGTCCTCCCCGGTGTCGTTCCAGCCGGTGAGCAGCTGCTCGCGCTCCTCGGGCGCCAGCACCTCGACCCGGCCCACCGCGAGGTCCGGGTCGGCCAGCACCGCGCGCAGGGCGCGCTCGAAGCGGGCGGCCGTCGCCTCGGCGGTGGCCCGGTCGAACAGGTCGACGGCGTACTCCACCGTCAGGCCCAGCCCGGCGGGCGCGCCGGCCGCGTCGAAGCTCTCGCTGAAGGCGAAGGTCAGGTCGAACTTGGCGAGGTCGGAGTCCAGTTGCTCGACCCGGCCGGGCAGGCCGTCGAGGCCGATCTCCCCGGCGTCGCCGCCGGAGGTCAGCATCACCTGGCAGAGCGGGTGGCGGGCGGTCGAGCGCACCGGGTTGAGCAGTTCGACCAGCCGCTCGAAGGGCACGTCCTGGTGCTCGAAGGCGTCCAGGGTGGAGAGCCGGACGCGCTCCACCAGCTCCCGGAAGCTCGGGTCGCCGGACAGGTCGGTGCGCAGCACCAGGGTGTTGACGAAGAAGCCGACCAGGTCCTCCAGCGCCTCGTCGGTGCGGCCGGCCACCACGGTGCCGATCGGCAGGTCGGTGCCCGCGCCGATCCGGCCCAGGGTGGTGGCGAGCGCGGCCTGCATCACCATGAAGACGCTGGCCCGGCTCTGCTGCGCCAACTCGACCAGGGAGGCGTGGAGTCCGGCGTCCATCCGGAGCTCGACCGCGGCGCCGAGGCGGCTCGGGGCGGCGGTGCGGTGCCGGTCGAAGGGGAGCGTCAGCTCCTCCGGGAGGTCGGCCAGGGTGCGCTGCCAGTAGGCGAGTTGGTCGGTCAGCAGGGCGCTGGGCCGCTCGTCGGTGCCGAGCAGCTCGTGCTGCCAGAGGGTGTAGTCGGCGTACTGCACCGGCAGCGGCTCCCAGCCGGGGGCGGTGCCGGTGCGGCGGGCCCGGTAGGCCTCGGCGAGGTCGCGCACCAGCGGGACCACGGACCAGCCGTCGGTGGCGATGTGGTGCATCAGCACCAGCAGGACGTGCTCCTCGTGCGGCAGGGAGAGCAGGGTGGCGCGCACCGGCAGGTCGCGGGCGAGGTCGAAGACCTGCGACCCGGCCTCGGCGAGGGCCGCCGCGAGCTCCTCCTCGGTGGCCACCGAGGCGGTGTGCAGCGGGAGTTCGGGGTTCTCCAGGAGCAGCTGGTGCGGCTGTCCGTCGGTGGTCGGGTAGACGGTGCGCAGCACTTCGTGGCGCTCCAGCACGTCCGCCAGGGCCGCCTGGAGGGCGGCGGCGTCGACCGGGCCGGTCAGCCGCAGGGCGCACGGGGTGTTGTAGAGCGCGCTCGGGCCCTCGAACTGATCGATGAACCAGAGGCGTTGCTGCGCGGGGGAGAGCGGGACGCGGGCGGGGCGCTCGACCGGTCGCAGGGCCGGACGGGCGGCGCCCGGGGCGGGCAGGGCCTCGGCGAGCGCGGCCACGCTGGGGGCGTCGAACAGCGTGCGGACGGGCAGTTCGGTGCCGAGCGCGGTGCGGATGCGGCCGACCAGCTTGGTGGCGAGCAGCGAGTGGCCGCCCAGGTCGAAGAAGCTGTCGTCGATCCCGATCCGCTCCAACCCGAGGACGTCGGCGAAGAGTTCGCACAGGGCGCGCTCGGTGTCGGTGCGCGGGGCGCGGCCCTCGGCGCCGCCGGTCCAGTCGGGGGCGGGCAGGGCGCGGCGGTCCACCTTGCCGTTGGCGGTCACCGGGAGGGCGTCGAGGACGACCACGGCGGCCGGGAGCATGTAGCCGGGCAGGCTGTCGGCGACGGCGGCGCGCAGCTCGGCGGGGGCGCCGTCGCCGGTGGCGTACACCACCAGGCGCTTGTCGCCGGGCCGGTCCTCGCGGACCACGGCGAAGGCCTGGCCGACGCCTGGGAGGGCGGTGAACGCGCCCTCCACCTCGCCGAGTTCGATCCGGAAGCCGCGGATCTTGACCTGGTCGTCGGCCCGGCCGAGGAACTCCAGCACCCCGGCGGCGGTCCAGCGGACCAGGTCGCCGGTGCGGTACATCCGGGCGCCGGGCTCGCCGAACGGGCAGGCGACGAAGCGCTCGGAGGTCAGGCCGGGGCGGCCGACGTAGCCGCGGGCCAGGCCGGCTCCGGCGATGTACAGCTCGCCCGCCACGCCGGCCGGGACGGGCTGGAGCGCGGTGTCCAGCACGTACAGCCCGGTGTTGTTCAGTGGGCGACCGATCGGCACCACCGCGGGGACGGGCTCGCCCGGGGCCATGGTGAAGACGGTCTTGATGGCGGTGGTCTCGGTGGGGGCGTACACCGCGACCACGGAGGTGTCCGGGCAGGCCCGGTGGAGCCGGCGGACGGACTCCGGCGGGACGACGTCGCCGCCGGTCCACACCTGCCGGACGTTGCGGAAGGCGGCCGGGTCCTCGTCGGCCATCAGCCGCAGCAGGCCGGACGGGGCCTGGACCAGGGTCACCTCGTGGGTGGTGATGGTCTCGGCGAGGCGGCGGATGTCCAGCTCGCCGGGCTCGGCGAGCACGATCGCCCCGCCGGTGACCAGCGGTGCCCAGATCTCGGTGGTGGAGGCGTCGAAGGCGGTGGGCGAGTGCAGCAGCACGCGCTCGTGGTGGCCGGCCCGGAAGTGCGGGTTGCCCAGCAGGTCCATCACGTTGCGGTGGGTGACGGCGACGCCCTTGGGCACCCCGGTCGAGCCCGAGGTGTACATCACGTAGACCAGCTGGCCGGGCAGGACGGGCACGGCCGGGTCGCCCGCCGCGGGGGCTCCGGCGAGCAGCGCGTCGGTGACCTCGACGGTGGCGAAGCCCTCGGTGGCGAGCACCGGGTGGCCCTGGTGGGCCGGGTCGACGAGCAGCAGGGCGGTGCGGGTGTCGGCGAGGATGTGCTGGAGCCGGTCCAGCGGGTAGCGGTCGTCCAGCGGGACGTAGGTGCCGCCCGCCTTGGCGATCGCGAGGACGGCGGTGAGCAGCCCGGCGGAGCGCTCCATCAGCACGGCGACCGGCTGCTCGGTGGTCAGGCCGCGCTCCAGCAGCAGGGCGGCCAGCCGGTTGGCGCGGTCGTTCAGCTCCGCGTAGTCGAGCCGCTCGGTGCCGGAGACCAGGGCGAGGGCCCCGGGGGTGGCGGCGGCCTGGGCCTCGAACAGCCGGGGCAGGCTCTGCTCGGCGACCGGTGCGGCCGGCCCGTTCCAGCCGGTGAGCAGCTGCTCGCGCTCGGCCGGGTCGAGGATCTCGATGCCGCCGATCGGGGCGTCCGGGGCGGCCACGGCGGCGCGCAGGACGCGCACCAGCCGCTCGGCGAGGGAGACGGCGGTGGCGTGGTCGAAGAGGTCGGCCGCGTAGTCGACGGCGGCGCGCACGCCCAGGCAGGTGCCGTCGGCCGCGAGCCGCTCGACGAAGTTGAAGTTGAGGTCGAACTGGGCCTGGGCCTCGCCGACCTCGACCGGGGTGCCCGTCGCGGTGCCGAAGGCGAGGTCGCCGGCCTGCTCCGCGTTGAGCGTGACGACGGTCTGGAAGAGCGGGTGGCGGGCGGGGGTGCGGGTGGGGTTGAGGTGCTCGACCAGGCGCTCGAAGGGGATGTCCTGGTGGTCGTAGGCGTCCAGGTTCGCGCGCCGGACCCGGTCCAGCAGTTCGCGGAAGGTCGGGTCGCCGGAGGTGTCGGTGCGCAGCAGCAGGGTGTTGACGAAGAAGCCGACCAGGTCGTCCAGGGCCTCGTCGGTGCGGCCGGCCACGGGGGTGCCGAGCGGCAGGTCGGTGCCGGCGCCGAGGCGGGTGTAGAGGGTGGCGACGGCGGCCTGCAGCGCCATGAACAGGCTGGCGTGCCGGCCGGAGGCCAACTCGGTGAGCGCACCGTGCAGTTCGGCGTCCAGCTCGAAGTCGGCGGCGCCGCCGCGGCGGCTCGGCCGGGCCGGGCGCGGACGGTCGTAGGGGAGCGCCAGCTCCTCCGGCAGGTCGGACAACTCCTGGCGCCAGTGGGCGAGTTGCAGGGAGACGACGCTCTCCGGGTCGTCCTCCTCGCCGAGCAGCTCGCGCTGCCAGAGGGTGTAGTCGGCGTACTGCACCGGCAGCGGCTCCCACCGCGGTTCGGTGCCGGTGGTCCGGGCCCGGTACGCCTCGGCGAGGTCGCGGAAGAGCGGGGCGACCGACCAGCCGTCGCTGGCGATGTGGTGGGTGAGCAGCAGCAGGACGTGCTCGTCCGGCGCGGGCAGCGCGTACAGCCAGGCCCGGACGGGCAGGTCGGCGGCGAGGTCGAAGACCTGCCCGGCGGCCTCGCGCAGCAGCCCGGGCAGCTCGGCCTCGTCGGCCACCGGCACCCGGTGCAGCGTCGGGCGCCCCTCGGTGAGGATGTGCTGGTGGGGCTGGCCGTCGGTGGTGGGGAAGACGGTGCGCAGCACCTCGTGCCGGTCCACCACGTCCCCGAGCGCGCCTTCGAGGGCGGCGGCGTCGAGCCCGCCGGTCAGCCGGAGGGCGAACGGAGTGTTGTAGAGGGCGCTCGGGCCCTCGAACTGTTCGATGAACCAGAGCCGCTGCTGGGCGAACGACAACGGGATCAAGGTCTGCCTCCGACTGGCGACGTACGGCTGCTGTGGCTGGTGGGGCTGTGCTGCCCGGTAGGGCCGGGCGGTCGTGCGGC
>NZ_JBHVET010000104.1:0-16142 GCF_042802135.1 Kitasatospora sp. NPDC057512 | reverse complement strand
GGCCAGAGCAACGACCACGTCCGGCAGCTCGGCGAGCAGCTGGTCCGCAAGGGCTTCGGCGGCTCGTACAGCGTCGGCCCGGGACCGCGCTGGACGGAGAGCGACCGCCGGGCCGTCCAGGCCTTCCAACAGGCCCAGGGCTGGCGCGGCGCCGAGGCCGACGGCTACCCGGGCCCCGACACCTGGCGCCGGCTCTTCTCCTGACGCCCCCTCCGAGGCGCGGTGCCCACCCGGGCGCCGCGCCTCAGCGCTTCCCCGACATCCAGTGGAACAGGCCCATCCCGACGCTGGTCGCCAGGTTGAAGCTGGACACCCCGGGCTGCATCGGCACCGCCACCAACCGGTCGGCGCGGGCCCTGAGTTCCGCCGACACACCGTGCCGCTCCGTCCCGAAGGCGAGCAGCGCGTCGTCCGGGAACGGCACGTCCCGGATGTCCGCCCCCTCCGGGTCCAGCACGTACAGCGGCCCGTCCGGCAGCTCCGGCAGGGCCAGCCGCTCCACCGCGGTCGCGAAGTGCAGCCCGGCGCTCCCCCGCAGCACGTTCGGGTGCCACGGATCCAGGTCCCCGGTGGTCACCACACCGGTGGCGCCGAAGCCCGCCGCCAGCCGGATCACCGCCCCGACGTTCCCCAGGTTGCGCGGATTCTCCAACAGCACCACCGGCGCCCGGCGCGGCAGCCGGCCCAGCACCGCCCGGTTCGCCTCGACCCCGGGCCGCACGGCCAGCGCGATCACCCCGGTCGGGTGCGGCCGCGGCGCCAGCCCCCGCAGCGCCGCCTCCGGCAGCTCCACCGCGAGCCCCTCCAGCGCCGGAACGACGTCCGACGCCAGCTCACCCGCCAACGCCAGCAGCGCCCCGCGGTCCGCGGTCAGCACCCGCCGCACGTCGCCGCCGAACCGCAGTGCGTGCTTCAGCGCGTGGAAGCCGTCCAGCAGCACCGCCCCCGGCTCCCGCTCGGCCGCCCGCCAGGCCCGCACCAGCTCGTCCTCGTCCATCCTGTTCACTCCGCCATCGTCTCCCCCGGCCCCCCACCCTCCCGAGGGGCCCCCTCCGAGGAAGAGCCCCGCAGAGCCCGCTCCAAGTCCCGCAGAGCCTGCCCGACCAACCGAACCCCCGCCCGCACCACGTCCCGCTGCACCCCCGCCGGCGCCCCCGCCAACCCCTCCTCCAACCGCGCCTGCGCCTCCCGCACCGCCCCGAACTCCACCGGCTGCCCCGTCAGCAGCGCCGCCGCCGCGAGCGCCGTCGCCAGCCGCAGCTCCTCCGCGTACTCCCCCGTCCCCGGCACCGGCTCCGCGTCCGCCGCCGGCAGGTGGGCCTCCAGCAGTACGGCCGCCCGCCCGAGGGCCCCGACCGCCGCCCGGGCCCGGTCGATCTGCCGCCGGCTCACCCCGGCCAGCCCGGTCTCGTGCCGCCCCGGTTCGGCGTCGGCCCGCTGCATCGCCTGGATCAGTTCGGACCGCGCCTCCCGCGAGTCCAGCAGCGCGCTCCGCACGACCCGCCCGCGCGGCGCCGCCGGCTTCTCGTAGCAGGCGATCACCGCCCCCGCGTACCGTCCGGCGGCCGCCAGCCACTCGGCCAGCCGTTCGCCGAGCCGGGCGGTCTGCCAGGTCGGGAAGAGCGCGTACGTGACGAGCGCGATCGACCCGCCGAGCAGGGTGAGCCCGACCCGTTCGAAGGCCGTCACCAGCGGGTTGCCCTCCTGCAGCCCGAGCAGGAACACCACGTACGTGGAGATCCCGACCGTGGTGAGCGCGTACCCGGTGCGGAACGCCAGGTACGCCCCGCCGATGCAGAGCACCGCCAGCGCGGCCAGCACCCACTCCCCGGGGTGGAGCAGCTGCACCACGAGCGTCGAGACGGCGACCCCGACCACCGTCCCGGCCAGCCGGGCGACGCCCCGGCTGTAGGTCTGGGCGAAGTCCGGCCGCATCACCATCGCGGCGGTCATCGGCGCCCAGTACCCGTGGTGGAACCCGGCGAGCCGGGCCAGCAGGTAGGCGACGGTGACCACCCCGGCGAGCCGGACGGCATGCTGGAAGATCGCCGAGCGCGGGTGCAGCTGCCGCCGGACGGCCCGCGCCGCGACCGGCAGCATCCGGGCGATGGTGGGCTTGCTCAGCGCCCCGCCGGCCCCGACCACGGGCGTGGTGATGGTGTCCTCGTCGTTGCGGTCCAGGGTGTCCGCGGCCTTGCGCAGCAGCCCGCCGAGCCGCCGGGCGGAGCGCCGGGCCGCCCCCTGGAGCCGCGGCCCGTCGTCGGAGCCGACCAGGGTGAGCGAGGGCGCGGAGCGGGGGAGCCGGACCGGGTCGCCGGTGCGGATCGCCCGGGCGAGGGCGTCCATGACCTCGGCGGCGGCCGCCAGCACCTCCCGGGCCCGGTCCCGCTCGGGCCCTTCCTCGGGGGCGCCCACCTTGGGGTCGGCGAGTGCGGCGAGGGTGGGCCGGATGCGCTCGGCGATGCCGCGCAGGCCGCGCAGCTCGGGCGGCCGGTGGCGGTCCTGCCAGGGGGTGAGGGCGGCCGCGTGGCGGGCCGTCATGAACGGCTCCGGGTCCACGTGCGCGGTCGGGTCCTGCCGCAACCGCCGGGCGTAGTCGGCGAGTTCGGCGTAGGTGTCGGCGAGGGCCTGCCGCTGGGCGGTCCAGCTCCCGATCGGCCAGACGGTGATGACGGTGGCCTGGACGACCCCGCCGAGGGCGGCGACCAGCCCGTGGCTGAGCGCGGTGACGGTGCTGACCGGGAGCTGGACGACGATCAGCATCACCGAGACGGTGTTGGTGGCGACCACCCCGGCGGTGGGCCCGATCGCCCAGGCCAGCCCGGCGCCGAAGGCCCACACCGCGAGCAGCACCGGGAACAGTCCGGGGACGCCGGCGGCCAGGTAGCCGAGGAAGGTGCTGACGCCGAGTCCGGCCCCGGCCGCGACGGCGAGGCTGGCCCGGGGCCGGAAGCTGCGCTGGAAGGTCGCCGAGCCGGCGATGAACGCGCCCATCGCGGCCGAGGTGGCGAGCGCGACCCCGCCGAGCGCGAGGGTCGGGAAGAGCACCAGCGCCACCGCGACCGCCCCGCGCACCGCCCGCTTGGGGTCGGTGAGCGCCCGGTCCAGGGTGAGCCCGGTCCGCGCGGTGTCACGAAGTGCGGCGAACCAGGACATAGCGACATCCTAGGGCGCGACCTCCCAGGGCGTGACCTCCGGCCGGGCCGGGCCCGACCTCCGGCGGAGCCGCGCCGCCACCCACAGCAGAGCCCCGGTCGGCAGGAAGACCGCGTCCGCCGCGATCATCGCGAGCGAGAACACCGGCAGCCCGAGCACCACCGCGATCCCCGCGTGCTCCAGCACCATGACGGCCAGCAGGACGTTCTTGACCCGCCGGTTGACCAGCGTGAACGGGAACGCCACCTGGAGGACCACGGTGCCGTACGAGATCAGGAAGACCGGCAGCAGCGCCGAGCCGACCAGCGCGGACAGCCCCGGCCAGGGGGCGAAGTAGTCCAGGTGCAGCGGGTAGTACAGCGCGGTGCCGTCCTGCCAGCGCGAGCCCTGCACCTTGTACCAGCCGGCCGTGGCGTAGATCAGCACCACCTCGACGGCGATCACCAGCATCGCGCAGTTGTGCACCATGGTGGCCAGCGCGTCGAGCACCGCCCGCGGCTCGCCGTCCGGCCGCAGCCGGCCGAGCGTCCACCAGAGCCCGGCCACCGCCCAGAGCCCCCAGAACAGCGGCGACCAGCCGAGGTACGGGAAGGCCCGGTCGGTCCAGGTCAGGGTGTCGCCCGCGAACCCGCCGAACTGACAGGCCGCCAGGGCGGCCCCGAGCACCGCCCAGAGCACCACCCCGGTCCGCCCCGGCCGGGGCCTGCGGGCGTCCAGCGACCAGACCTCGGCGCAGCGGGTGAAGACCAGGTAGACCGCCATCAGGTGGACGACGTTGTCGCCGCCGTCGCCGAGGAAGACGTCGCGGTTCTGCAGGGACAGCACGGTGACCAGGAACAGCACCGTGCTCGCCCTGGTCCGCCAGCCCAGCAGCACGGCCAGGGCCGCCAGCACGGCCAGGTGGTAGACCAGCTCGAACCAGAGCCGCCCGCCGAACCAGGGCAGCACGGTGAACGCCCCGTTGTCGGCCAGCAGCCGTTCGGCCAGCTCCATCGACCAGGGGGACCGGTCGCCGTACAGCACCCGCCGGTGGGGCCACTCGCGCAGCAGGTAGGCCAGCCAGACCAGCCCGAAGCCGATCCGCACCACCGCGGCCTGGTGGCGGCCGAGCACCCTTCCGGTGAAGGCCTCCGCCGCCCGCCCGAGCGGCGCCCGCGGACCGCGCGCCTCCCGCGCCTCCCGCACCGCACCGGGCTCCGCCGACCGCCCGGCCCCGGCCTGCCGCGGCACACCGCCGGACGGCACCGCCGCGCCCGGCGGCAACTCCCCGTCGGGCCGGCCCGCCCGTACCGTCGCCTCGTTCATCCGAGCAGCCCCCGGTAGTCCTCGTCCGCCACCGGCCACCACGGCAGCTCCCGCACCCGGGGCGCCGCCGGCGCGGGCTCGCCGCTCCAGGACGGCGGCGGGACGGTGACCGCGGTCGAGCGGAACTGGATCTCCAGGACCCGCTCGCCGTCCGCCTCCCGGCCGATCCGCTGCAGGGCGATCCGCTTGAGGTACTGCTCGGCGAGCCGGCCGCGCGGGGAGGCCGGGCTCTCGTCCTGCGGGTTGTGCGAGCCGTCGTAGAAGTCCCAGGCCCGGCGCAGCAGGTTCTGGTCGACGTGGCTGGGCGCCGGGTTGCCCCGTATCGCGGCGATGTCCTGCGCGGTCAGCCCGATCCAGTCGTGGGTACGGGTGGCCCCGCCGGGCGCGGCGGTGCGGACCCGGGCGTCCACGCTCACGTTCTGCTGGAGCGGGTTGGGCGCGAACAGCTTCCAGTTCTGCTCGAACTCCGGGTACACCAGGCCGTCGAGCTCGTCCCGGTACTGCCGGGACACCGAGTTGGCGGGCGCGACGTGCAGGAAGACCGCGGCGAGGAACAGCCCGGTGCCGCCGGCCAGCACCGCCCCGGCGAAGCCGAGGACCAGCTGCGCGGGCCTGGACCAGGCCCGCCCCGCAGCCGGCCGGTCCGTCGTCTCGGTCATGGCCTCCCCCGACCGGTCGGCGGGCACCGCCGGCCCGGTGCCGGCGCGCTCGCGCGCGCCCATCCTGCCCTAAGGGCCGTGGGGCGGGGGCCGTCAGAGGACGAAGGCCTCCTGGCCGGTGCTGCTCACCATCGGACGGCCCGCACCCTGCCAGGCGTACATCCCGCCGTCCACGTTCACGGCCTCCCGGCCCTGCTGCACCAGGTACTGGACGACCTGCGCGGAGCGGCCGCCGACCCGGCAGAGCACGTACAGCTTCTCGTCCGGCAGCTCGCCGAGCCGGGCGATCACCTCGCCGATCGGGATGTGCAGGGCGCCGTCCACGTGGCCGGCGTCCCACTCGTCCTGCTCGCGCACGTCCAGCAGGGCGGCGTCGGCGGGCACGGCGGCGGCGTCGGCGGAGGGGATCTGCGGGAACATCGTGTGGCTCTCCTGGGATTCGATCGGGTGCGTGCCATTGTCGCCCACCGGCGCCGTGCCGTGGCCGCCGGAGGACGGGCCGTCCGCCGGGGCCGGGCCGCCGAGCAGCCGCTCCAGCTCGGCCTGCTGCCCGGCGGCCTTGGCCAGCAGCTCCTCGGCGAGCTGTTCCAGCAGCCGGTCCGGGTCCTGCGGGGCGAGGGCGAGCAGCTGACCCATCGGGGTCTGCTCCAGCCGGACCTGCTCGGCGGCGGTCTCGCCGATCTTGGCGGTCAGCCAGTCCAGCCGGCGGCGCAGCCAGTCCGAGCGGTCGGGGGAGTCGACGGCGGGCGCGGCCTCCGGCGCGGTGGACCACTCGGCGGCCAGGGCCCCCAGCGCGCCCGCGTCCCCGTACGCGTAGGCCTCGTTGACCCGGACCAGGAAGGCGGCCCGGCGCTCCTGCTCGGCCGGGTCGGTGGTCAGGTCGGGGTGGGCGCGGCGGACCAGCTCGCGGTAGATCCGCTGGGCCTCCTTGCCGGGCCGCACCCGCTCCGGCGCGGCGGGCGGCGGCGGGGCCGGCTCGCCGTCCTGGCCGGACTGCTCCCGCACCGAGTCGAACAGCGCGTCCAGGTCGGGCAGTTCGTCGACCTGCCGGCGCGCCTCGGCGGCCCGGCGCAGGTCCTCCGGCAGGCCGGTGCGGGCCGCCACGGCCTCGGCGACCAGCGCGTCCAGCTCGTCCAGCCGGGCGTAGAGCGGGCCGAGCAGCTGATGGTGGATCAGCGCGAAGTTGTCGATCTCGACCCGCAGCGTCTGGACGTCCACGTCCATGCTGAGCCAGGCCAGCTCGGCGGCGGCGACCCGCTCCTCCAGTGCCTGCTGCTCCGGGTCCGTCCAGCGGGCGGGGCTCTGCGCGCTCAACTTCTCGCCTCTGTCTCGTCCGGCCGGCGGCGTCCTGCGGACCACTCGTACGGGCGGTCCGGCCTGCCACCCTACCGCCGTGGTCGCGGGCCCCGTCCGGGTGAACCGGGGGTGCGGACCGGCGCGCGGCGCACGACACGCAACCGATCCTGAGGAATCTCCCCGTTTCGGTGTCGAGCCCGGCCCGGTCCGTGCTTCGCTGGTATCCGCACAGCGTGCCTTCCTCCGGAGAGACGGCCGCCCCGGGCGCGGCGGCCAGGCGGGAGCAGAGCGAATCCATGGTGGCCGAGTCCAACTCCACACCGCGGCCGGCGGGCGACGGAACCGCGCCGGGCGACCACCCGACGGGGGTGGCCGCCCTGGTCCGGCTCGTCCCCGTCCTGGTCGACCGGTCCGGCCGGATCGCGCAGTGGGGGCGGGCCGCCGAGGAGCTCTTCGGCCACCGCGCCGACGTCGCCCACGACCGCCCGGCCTCCGGCCTGCTGCCCGCCCTGGAGTCGCGGGTGCTCGAACGCTGCTCCGTCCGCCGCCCCTGCGACGCGTTCGACACCCTCGCCGAGCGCACCGCCGACGGCCGCCCCTGGACCGGCCGGCTGACCGTCACCGACCGCGAGGAGCACCAGCGCGACGTGCTCTGGTGGGCGTACCCGCTGCCCGGCCCGGTCGGCGGGCTGCTGGCGCTGGCCGCCGACGCCCGCCCGCTGCGCGCCGCCGGGCCGCGGCTCGCGCTCGGCGAGCGGCTGCTCCCCTTCGCCGCCGCGCCCGGGGTCCGGGGCGGCTTCCACGCCCTGACCGCCGCGCTCACCCCGGCCGGCCTGCCGGTGCCCGAGCCGCTGGCCCGGCTGCTGCCCGCCGCCCACCACACGGCGCTGCTGGCCGCGCTGGAACGGGGCGGACTGCCCGCCCTGCGGCTGGACCCGGCCACCGTGCTGCCGGTGCTGCCCGCCGACGCCCAGACCGGCAGGGCGCAGGCGGCCGCCGGCCTCGGCCGCCGCTACCCGACGCCCCAGCAGCGCGCCGCCCGGGTCGGCCCGCCGCCGCAGCCCGAGCAGGGCGCGCCCGGCCGCCGTCCGCCCGGCCCGCTGCCCGGCCAGCGCGAGACCCTGGAGCGCCCCGCCGCCCAGCCCGCGGCCCCCTCCGCCGTCCGGCCGGTGGCCGCCGTCGGCGGCGGCGCGGCGGGCGGCGCCCCGTCCGTCCCGCCCCCCGCCTCCGGCCGGGAGGTGCCCCCGCCCACCGCAGGAGCCGCAGCCATCGAGTACGCCGCCGTCGAGCCGTCCGCCACCGGCCGTCCGCCGCTGCGCACCGACCAGGCCCCGCCCGCCGCCGTCCCGGTCTCCGCCCCCGCCGGCGGCGAGGGCCCGCCCGGCCGGCTCGGCCCGTTCCTCACCAACGGGCAGGCCGGCGAGCAGCTGGCCCTGCTGAACGAGGTCGGCGGCAAGGTCGGCACCACGCTGGACCTCGGCTTCACCGCCCACGAGCTCTGCCAGGTACTGGTCCCCCGGGTCGCCGACTTCGCCTGCGTGGACCTGGTGGACGGGCTGATCTCGGACTCCGAGCTGCCGGCCGCCCGCCCGGACGACGACACCATGCTGCGCCGGGTCGCCCTGGTCCACAACGAGACCGGCGGCGTCTGGGACCACGTGCTCTCCGAGGGCTCGCTGGTCCGCATGCCCCGCCGCACCCCGCCCGGGATGGCCCTGCAGCTGAACCAGCCGGTGCTGGTCCCGGTGGTCAGCCCGGACGTCGCGGTCGACTACGCGATCGCGCTCGGCGACGCCCGGCTGACCCCGGTGGTCACCGGCCGCTCGATGCTGGTCGTCCCGCTCTCCGCCCGCGGCACCGTGCTGGGCATCCTCAAGCTGCTCCGGCTGCCGGACCGCGCGCCCTTCGACGAGAGCGACGCCGCGACCCTCAAGGAGCTGGCCGTCCGCGCCGCGCTGTCGCTGGACAACGCCCGGCTGCACCGCGCCGAGGCCAGGGTCGCCACCACCCTGCAGCGCTCGATGATCCCGACCCGCCCGCCGCAGATCCCCGGCGTGCAGATCGCCCACCGCTACCTGCCCGGCGACCCCAAGGCCGAGGTCGGCGGCGACTGGTTCGACGCGATCCAGCTGCCCGGCAGCCGGGTCGCCCTGGTGGTCGGCGACGTGATGGGCCACGGCATCCACTCCGCCGCCGCGATGGGCCGCTTCCGCACCGCGATGCAGACCCTCGCCGCCCTGGACCTGCCGCCCGGCCAGCTGCTGCGCCACCTGGACAACCTGGCCCACAAGCTCGGCGACGACCACCTCGCGACCTGCCTGTACGCGGTCTACGACCCGATCAACCGGACCTGCGAGCTGGCCAGCGCCGGCCACGTCCCGCCCGTCCTGGTGCACCCCGACGGCACCGGCGAGCTGCTGGAGATCCCGGCCGGCGCGCCGATCGGCGTCGGCGGGGTGCCGTTCGTCGCCAAGACCATCGACGTCTCGGACGGCTCGATGCTGGTGCTCTGCACCGACGGCCTGGTCGAGGTCCGGGGCGGGGACATAGGAGCCGGCCTGGCCGCGCTCTGCGGCAACCTGATCGACCCCCGGCAGAGCCCCGAGCAGGCCTGCGACGTGGTGCTGCGACGGCTGCACTCGGACGACCGCAAGGACGACGTCGCGCTGCTGGTGGCCCGCTTCGACGGGGTCGCCCCGTCCGAGGTGGCCACCTGGGACCTCACCGTGGACCACCGCGAGGTCGGCCGGGCCCGCTCGCTGGTCCGCGAGCAGCTGGCCGGCTGGCACCTGGAGGCGCTCAGCGACACCACCGAGCTGCTGGTCAGCGAGCTGGTGACGAACGCCGTCCGGGTCGCCCGGGACACCGTGAAGCTCCAGCTGATCCGGGTGGACAAACTGCTGGTCGAGGTCAGCGACGACAACCACAACCTGCCCTCGCTGGAGCCGGCCGAGCAGCTCGGCGAGACCGGCCGCGGCCTCACCCTGGTCACCAAGCTCGCCGAACACTGGGGCACCGCCCGCAAGGCGGTCGGCAAGGTGGTCTGGTTCGAGCTCCCGCTCCCGCGCGCCTGACGGCCGCGCCGACGGGCCCCGGACGCGCAACGGCCGCGCACGGGCACCCGTACGCGGCCGGCCTGAGCGCGGTCGGCGCCCGTCAGGGGATGACGGCCCCCGCCGAGGTGCGCCGCCGGGCCTCCACCGCGACCTCCCGCGAGGCGGCCGCGGCCACCGAGGCGGCGGCGCCGACCCCGGCCAGCACCCGCGGCCAGAAGTCCCCGAAGACCTCGACCGAGACGGCGATCAGCAGCGCGGTGATCACCGCGACCACGTGCTCCAGACCGGCCAGGTTCGGCAGCACGACCGCCTCGCCGATCATCACCGCCACCACCAGGCCGGCGGTGAGCCACGCCCGGCAGCGGAACGCGATGCAGATCGCCAGCGCCACCACCGCGGCCGAGGGCCCGGTGTCCCGCACGTAGGCGACCCACTTCGGGAAGCCGAACAGGTGGTGCGGCCCGATCGCCACGCCGACCCGGGCGAACAGCGTGCCCGCCAGGGTGCAGGTGTAGGCGACCACCAGGGTCATCCGCCGGCCGAGCACGATCTCGGCGATCGCGAAGACCACGAACACCTGGGCCAGCGCCCCCCAGACCGGAAGGTCCAGCGCCGGCACGTACAGCGAGAGCGGGGTCCGCAGCAGCGAGACGTCCAGCGGCAGCGCCGCCCGCACCACCCCGATGTTGTTCACGAAACGCTCGCCGCCCGGCAGGTGCTGGACGACGCTGAACAGCAGGATCAGAAACGTCGCGACGGTGGCCAGGGGAACGGCGGCGAACTTCTTTCGCACCACCGCGTCCCGGACCGTCGCGAACAGCGTTCCCCACTCGGCGACAGCGGCCGCTCCGGCGATTGCCAGCGGCCCCTTTCGCACGCCCCCCGCGTGGGTCCTGTGCATCACAACAGTTTCTCCGAATCCCCGAACGCTCTACTACTCCAACATTAGAAGCCAGTTAACAAAGCCACATCGGCACGGATGGGGAGTCGGGTCATCCTCTGGGGGGAGGCAATCCCCCCATCAGCCCCCCATTTCGACCGGCCGGTTCCCTCCGCCCCCCGACGGAGGGCTACCCCTTCCCGTCCCGGGCCGCCACTGGGACCCGGGGCGCCACCACGGCGGCCCGGGCGTGCCGGCGGCGGAACAGGGCGGGCAGGCTCGGCGCGACGATGAAACCCTCGGCGCGCGCGCTCGCGATACCGATCCGCGGAATCTCACTGCTCTTCTCGAAGAGCAGGTAGCGCGGTTCCCAGATCGGCCGGTACTTGGCATTCGCGCGGTACAGCGACTCGATCTGCCACCAGCGCGAGAAGAATCCCAGGATCGAGCGCCACAGCCGCAGCACCGGGCCGGCGCCGAGGCGCGAACCGCGCTCGAAGACGGAACGGAACATCGCGAAGTTCAGCGACACCCGCTTCAGCCCGACCTCGTCGGCGCGCTGCAGCAGCTCGATGACCATGAACTCCATCAGGCCGTTCTCGGTGTCCCGGGCCCGGCGCATCAGGTCCAGCGAGAGCCCGTCCGGGCCCCACGGCACGAAGCTCAGCAGCGCCTTGAGCTCGCCGTCCCCGTCGTGGCACTCCAGCATCACGCAGCGGCCGTCGCCCGGGTCGCCGAGCCGGCCGAGCGCCATCGAGAAGCCGCGCTCGGTCGCCCCGTCGCGCCACTCGTCGGCCTTGGCCACCAGCTCGGCCATCTCCGCCTCCGAGATGTCCTCGTGGCGGCGGATCCGCACCGTGTACCCGGCCCGCTTGACCCGGTTGTAGGCCTGCCGGACCACCCGCATCGCGCGGCCGTCCAGCGAGAACTCGTCCAGCTCGACGATCGCCTCGTCGCCCAGCTCCAGCGCGTCCAGCCCGTGCCGGGCGTAGATCACCCCGGCCTCCTCGGAGGCGCCCATCACGGCCGGCGCCCAGGCGTGCTCGCGGGCCTCGGACAGCCAGGCGTCGATCGCGCCCGGCCAGGCCTCCGGGTCGCCGATCGGGTCGCCCGAGGCGAGCGAGACCCCGCCGATCACCCGGTAGGTGACCGCCGCCTTGCCGCTGGGGGAGAAGACCACCGCCTTGTCCCGGCGCAGCGCGAAGTAGCCGAGCGAGTCCCGCTCGCCCTGCTTGTCCAGCAGGCCGCGCAGCCTGGCCTCGTCCTCGGCGGTGAGCAGCTCCTTGCCGCGCGGGCTGCGGAAGGCGACGTACAGCACCAGCAGGAAGAGCACCGCGCCCATCGCGTTGATCGCGGCGTTCACCCAGGTCGGCGCGGCGATCACCGAGCGCAGGTGCTCGGTCGGGGTGATCGTGATCATCCGGCCGACCGAGTAGCGGAACAGGTCCCAGAAGCCGGCGCCGGACAGCTCGTTGGTCAGCCAGACCAGCAGCGCGCCGACCCCGCCGCCGAAGGCCAGCCCGCCGACGAAGGTGGCCGCCGCGGTCTTCGGGTTGGAGCTGTCGCCCTTGGACGTGAACTCCTTCCGCCCGACCAGCAGCGCCAGGACGAACAGGCAGGTCAGGACGGTGGAGAAGTAGTTGAGCGGGTGCCTGTTGAAGCGCTCGTCCGGCACCAGCATGAACGCCAGGTAGAGCAGCGCGAACAGACCGCCGAGCGCCGTGTTGAAGATCCACGCGGCCCGCTTGCGCCGCCGCATCGCGATCGCGAGGAACACCGACAGCACCGCGCTGGCCAGCCCGGAGGTCATCAGGTACGGGGTGAAGTACTCACCCTCGTTGTGCTCGCTGACCTGGTTGCGGAAGGGCACCAGCAGCACCGTCGCCACGTTCAGCAGCGCGATCAGCCGCAGGTACCAGACGGAGGCCGTGGCGGCCCTCGAACGCCAGCGCCCGGGCTCGTCGACGGGCCGGGGCCCGGGCGACGTGGCGGACGGCTCCGACTTCACAGTGGACGACACAGCTCAATTCCAAACGATCAGATGGTGGGGCGCATCCGCGAACGGCCCGGCGCCGGGCGCCCGCTCGGGCCCGACGGACTGACCGGCGACCTCGCCCGGCCGACCGCCCGAAAAGGAGAAGCGGCCGGAAAAGAGTCAGCCAACTCCATGTTTCCCCACCCAGGCTGAGAATTGCGTGAACCGGGTAGCGGATTCCCACCCCCGCCGAACGGCGGGGGTGAGCGCTCCCCGCACGTTCGGCACCCCGCCCCGCCTACCCCTACCCTCGAAACGACCCACGCGGACCGCCCCGACCCGGCCGCCCGAACCGAGGAGGCACCATCACCACCACCCGCGTGCTGATCGTCGACGACGAGATCCTGGTCCGCTCCGGCCTGGGGCTGATCGTCGGCTCCGCCCCCGACCTGGAGGTGGTCGGCGACTGCTCCGGCGGGCAGGCCGAGGAGCACGTCCAGCGGCTGCGCCCGCACGTGGTGCTGCTCGACATCCGGATGCCCGACCTCGACGGCATCTCGGTGCTGCGCCGCCTGCGCGCCCTGCCCGACCCGCCCGCCGTGGCGATGCTCACCACCTTCGACACCGACGAGTACATCGGCACCGCGCTGCGGGCCGGCGCGGCCGGCTTCCTGCTCAAGGACACCGCCCCCGACCAGCTGGTGCACGCCGTCCGGGTGCTCGCGGCCGGCGGCAACATCCTCTCCCCGACCGTCACCCGCACCGTGATCGGCGGCTACGTGGACGGCGGCGGCCCGGACGCCGAGGCCACCGCGCTCGCCCGCACCCTCACCGGCCGCGAGCTGGACGTGCTCTCGCTGCTCGGCGAGGGCCTGTCCAACGCCGAGATCGCCGACCGGCTCTTCCTCGGCACCGGCACGGTCAAGGACCACATCAGCGCGATCCTCGGCAAGCTCGGCGCCGCCAACCGGGTCCAGGCCGCCGTCCTGGCCCACCGGGCCGGTCTGGTCCGGCCCAAGCCCGGCGACGGGGCATGACGACCGCCGACCAACTGCCGTCCCGACGGCTGCCGGCCTGGTGCACCGCCCCCTGGCTGATGCTGCTGCTGCCCGTCCTGTACGCCCTGCTGGACGCCGCCCTGGTGGCCCGGGAGGCCGCCTGGTGGCAGGTGGCGCTGTCCACGCTGGCCGCCGTCGCCCTGTTCTGGCGCCGCCGCTTCCCGGTGGCGGCGCTGCTCCTCACCATGCCGGGCAGCTGGGTGGACGAGATCTGGCTGGCCCCGATCACGGCCGTCTACTCGGTGGCCGCCGAGCGCCCCCGCCCCCGGGTCGTGATCCCCTGCGGCGTCCTGTTCGCGCTGGTCGAGTTCTTCCACTGGCCGCTGCCCCAGGACGTCCTCGACCTCAGCCGCGCCACCGCGCTGGACGCCATCCAGGCCGTGATGCTGGCGGCCGGCCCGACCGCCACCGGTCTGCTCGCCCGCACCCGGCGGGAGCTGGCCGCCAGGCTGGACGAGCTGACCCGCGGCCAGGAGCGGGAGAGCCGGCTGCTGGCCGAGCGGGTGCTGATCAGCGAGCGCGGCCGGCTGGCCCGGGAGATGCACGACGTGGTCTCGCACCAGGTCAGCCTGATCAGCATCCAGGCCGGCGCGCTCCAGGTGAGCAGCACCGACCCGGCCGCCGTGACCGCCGCCCGCACCATCCGCGAACTGTCCGTACGGACCCTGGACGAGCTGCGGCAGATGGTCGGGGTGCTGCGCGGCACCGGCGGGCTGCCGGACGCCCCGCTCGCCCCGCAGCCCCGGCTGGCCGACCTGCCCCGGCTGATCGAGCAGAGCGGCCTAGCCGCGGACACCGAGCTGGTGCCCGGCGACCGCCCGTGGCCGGAGGCGGTCGAGCGGGCCGCCTACCGCACCGTCCAGGAGGCGCTCACCAACATCACCAAGTACGCCCCGGAGGCGGCGGTGCACGTCCGGGTCCGGGCGAAGGGCCGCCGGCTGCGGGTCGAGGTCCGCAACGAGGCCCCGCCGGTGCGTCCGGCCGAGACCCTGCCGGGCGGCGGCCACGGCCTGGTCGGCCTGCGCGAGCGCGCCCAGCTGCTGGGCGGCACCCTCACCGCCGGGCCGACCCAGGACGGCGGCTTCGAGGTCCGCGCCGAACTCCCGGCCAGCCGCGGCTGATCCCGCCCGCACCCGATCCGGTGGAGCCGGGGAGCGGACGACGAGAAAGCCCCGCAGATCCGTAGATCTGCGGGGCTTCGCTGTGCGCGAGGGGGGAGTTGAACCCCCACGCCCTTTCGGGCACTGGAACCTGAATCCAGCGCGTCTGCCTATTCCGCCACCCGCGCATGGGTGTTGTCCTCATTGCCGACCGGTCTTCCGAACCACTCGGTACCATCGGTACTTCGCGCTTCCTGGACCGGCCTCCCTTTCGGGCGGCCCTTCCGACGTGGAAAACATTAGCACGACCTGGGGGGCTGCTCCGAATCCGTTGTCCGGGGAGGCCCACGGCACCCGAACCGATGCCCGACGCACACCCGTGCGACCGTCGGAAGGGTGCTCCGACGGGCACACCTGGCGTGCCGTACCCGACATGCGTCACCCTGTGTGTCCGAGCCCACCCCCGGGCACCACACGGTCCGGGAACCGTACGGAAGGGCCCGGCGTGGATACGATCAGTACGGAAGTACCGCAAGTAGGAGGCGCGACCGGGTCCCGGGCGGGATCCGGCCGGCAGGCAGGCGAACGAACCCTGGAAGGGGGTGCCCCATGGGAGTGCTGAAGAAGTTCGAGCAGCGGCTCGAGGGTCTCGTCAACGGCACCTTCGCCAAGGTGTTCAAGTCCGAGGTCCAGCCCGTGGAGATCGCCGGAGCGCTGCAGCGCGAGTGCGACAACAACGCGAGCATCTGGAACCGCGACCGCACCGTCGTGCCGAACGACTTCATCGTCGAGCTGAGCCCGCACGACCACGAGCGGCTGAGCCCCTACTCCGGGCAGCTCGGCACCGAGCTGGCCGGCATGGTCCGCGAGTACGCGGAGGCCCAGCGCTACACCTTCATGGGGCCGCTCCAGGTGAACCTGGAGAAGGCCGACGACCTGGACACCGGGCTGTACCGGGTGCGCAGCCGCACCCTCGCCGCCGAGGAGCCCCCGCAGCAGCAGTACGCGCCGCCGCAGCCCGGCTACGACCGTGCGCCGGCCGCCCCGGCCCCCGGCGCACCGTGGCAGCAGCCCGGCGCCGGCCAGTACAACGCGCCCCCGCCGCCGGCCGCGCCCCCCGCGATGCCCCCGGGTCCGCCCGCGCCCGCGGGCGGCAACGTCCGGGCCTTCCCCGGCGCGGGCCACGGCGGCGCCGGGACGCGCCGCTGGATCGAGGTGAACGGCGCCCGCCACCAGATCACCGGCTCGGCCTGCGTGCTCGGCCGGTCGACCGAGGCGGACGTGCGGATCGACGACCCCGGGGTCTCCCGCAAGCACGCCGAGATCCGGCCCGGCACCCCTTCGATGGTGCTCGACCTGGGGTCCACCAACGGCATCGTGGTGGACGGACAGCACACCCAGCGCGCTACGCTCCGCGACGGCTCGCGAATCGTCGTGGGCTCCACCACCATCGTCTACCGGCAGGTCGAAGGGTAGTGTCCGAATTGTTCGCGCGCCTCGCTCACCGACTGGCGGGACGGTCATGTCAGAACTGACCCTCACGGTCATGCGGCTGGGCTTCCTGGCCGTGTTGTGGCTGTTCGTCATCGTCGCGATCCAGGTGATCCGCAGCGACCTGTTCGGCACCAAGGTGAACCCGCGCCCCTCCCGTCGGGGG
>NZ_JBHVET010000103.1:0-16145 GCF_042802135.1 Kitasatospora sp. NPDC057512 | reverse complement strand
CAGTCCGGGAATCGACCGGAAACCGACGGGATCATTCGCTCGCCAATCGACCGGGCGGCTGGTTAGGCTTCGATCCGCGGTATTGGGGGCAGCGGACAACCGGGGGTGCCGTGATGTCGATATTCGCCGAGTTACTCCGTCATCACCGACGCGATGCCGGTCTGACCCAGGAACAACTCGCCGAGAGATCCGGCGTTTCCGACCGTACGATCCGAAGCCTGGAGAACGGCGCCCGGACCGTCCCGCGGTTGACCTCCGTCCGGCTGCTGGCGGCAGCCCTGGAGCTCGAACCGGACAACGCCCGGGCGTTCCTCGCGGCCAGCCAGGGCGAGGCCGCCGCACTGGCGCGCACCCGCGACCACGACGGCCCCTCGTCCCGGTGGTACCTCCCGTACGACATCCCGGACTTCACCGGCCGGGAGGGTGAGCTGGGCGAGCTGCTCGACCGGGCGGGACGCTGCGACGGCAGCACCGTGGCGATGGCGGCGATCGACGGCATGGCCGGGGTCGGCAAGACCGCACTGGCGCTGCGCGCCGCCCACCTGCTGGCCGACCGCTACCCGGACGGACAGCTCTTCCTCGACCTGCACGGCTTCACCCCCGGCCGACGACCGGTCGAGCCCGCGGCCGCCCTGGAATCCCTGCTGAGGATGGCCCACGTGCCCGAAGCCGCGATTCCCGACGACCCCGACCACCGCGCGGCGCTCTGGCGCTCCACCCTGGCCGGCCGGCGTGTCCTGGTCCTCCTCGACAACGCCGCCGACGCCGCCCAGGTACGGGCGCTGCTGCCGGGCGCCCCCGGCTGCCTGGTGCTGATCACGTCGCGCCGCAGGATGCCACAACTGCCCGGCGTCGTACCGCTGTCCCTGGACGTGCCGTCCACGGAGCAGGCCGCCGCGCTGTTCGCCGCGATCAGCGGCGTGGGCGCGGACGGCACCGACGCGGTGGCCGAGATCGTCTCACTGTGCGGGCGATTACCCCTCGCCGTCCGGGCCGCCTCGACCCGGCTGGCCCACCGCAGCCCCTGGACGCCCGCGTACCTGGCGGCCCGGATGCGGGCGGAGGACCGGATGCCGGCCGAGTCCCGCGCCTTCGTGGACCAGGCCGTCGCCGCGGCCCTCGCCACCTCCACCGCGAGGCTCGACGACGCCCGGCGCCGAATGCTCCGACTGCTCGGCTGCCATCCGGGAGCCGACTTCGGCCCGCGCGCGGCCGGCGCTCTCGCCGACATCCCGCCGGCCGCGGCGGACCGCGCCCTGGAGTCCCTGGTCGACTGCCACCTCCTGCTGTCCACCACCCCGGGCCGCTACGCCTTCCACCCCCTGGTCCGTCGACACGCACGGCAGCTGTCCCACACCGAGGACACCCCGGAGGCCCGCCGGGCGGCCCTGAACCGGCTGCTCGAACATCAGCTGCACACCGCGGCCGCCGCCGTCCGGCTGATCACCCCGCACGACCGCGGCATCCCGCCCGTCCGACCGGCCTCCACCGCGCCCGCCGACCTGCCGGACGAGGCGGCGGCCGTCGCCTGGATGACCCTCGAACTCCCCAACCTCCTGGCCGGCGCCCTCGGCGCGGCCGCGGGCGAGCTGTCCGAGCCCGCCTCGACGCTCTCCAGGGCCCTTCGACGCTGGCTGGACGCGAACATCCCGGGCGCCGCCGAGACCGCACGGCCCCGGACGGCCGGCCCCCAGGCCGCTCCGGCCGGAGACGGCCTGCCCTGTGTCCTCACCGCCGCCCGGACCGCGCTCGACCGGCAGTCCCTCACGCTCCTGCGCGGCGTGCCGAGCGGCGGCCGGGAGCAGACGCGGCCACCCGGCGCCGCCGGGCGCCGCACCGTCGGTGCCGGGTCCTCCTGAGCCGCTCCGCGGAACGCACGCCGCCGGTGCGCCCACCTCCGACCAGAGCCGTCCCGGCCGCTCAGGCCAGCGGCGCGTCCAGGCAGGCCCGGCGGTGGCTGAAGGTGTCGAGGGACCAGCGGCCGTGGTAGCGGCCGGAGCCGCTCTCCCCCACGCCGCCGAAGGGGAGTTCCGGGATGCCCAGGTGGGCCACCGGGAGGCCGAAGTTGAGGGCGCCGGAGGCGGTCTCCTCGGCAAGCCGGCGGCGTGCGGGCCCGTCCTCGGTGAAGGCGTAGAGGGCGAGGGGGTGGTCCCGGTCGTTGATGAAGGCGATCGCCTCGTCGAGGCCGGCGACCTCGACGACGGGAAGGACGGGGCCGAAGACCTCCTCCCGCATCACCGGGGCGTCCGGTTCCACCTCGGCCAGCAGGGTGGGCGCGATGTAGCGGTCCGCGCGGTCGTGCTGCCCGCCGAAGACCGTACGGCCCGAGTCGAGGAGGGCGACGACCCGGTCGAAGTGCCGTTCGTCGACGATGCGCCCGTACGCCGGTGACCGCGCCGGGTCGGGGCCGTACAGCTCGGTGACGGCCCGCGCCAGGGCGCCTTCCAGCGCGCGGGCCGTGGCCGGGTCGGTCAGCAGGTAGTCGGGGGCCACGCAGGTCTGCCCGGCGTTGGCGAACTTGGCGCGGGCCAGCCGGGCGGCGACCGCCCCGGGGTCGACGCCGCGGTCCACGAACACCGGCGACTTGCCGCCCAGTTCGAGGGTGACCGGGGTCAGGTGCTCGGCGGCGGCCCGCAGCACCGCCCGGCCGAAGCGGGCGTTGCCGGTGTAGAGGATGTGGTCGAAGCGCTCCGCCAGCAGGGCGGTGGTCGTCTCCCCGCCGCCCTCCACCACGGCGATCGCCGCCGGGTCGAGGTACCGGGGCAGCAGCCGCGCCAGCAGGGCCGAGCAGGCCGGGGCCAGTTCGCTCGGCTTGGCGAGCACCGTGTTTCCGGCGGCGATCGCGCCCGCCACCGGGACCAGCAGCAGCTGCACCGGGTAGTTCCAGGGCGCGATCACCAGGACGGTCCCGAGCGGGGCGTGGCGGGTGTGGGCGCTCGTCCCCGGTGGCAGCCGGGTGAGCGCGGCGGCGGGCACCGGCTCGGGGCGCAGCCACTGCTCCAGGTTCCGCAGGGTGTGGTCGATCTCCCGTACGGTGAAGTCGACTTCGGCGATGTCGGTCTCGGCGCGCGGCTTGCGCAGGTCGGCGTGGAGGGCGTCGGCGATCTCCTCGCGGTGGCCGGTCAGCAGGGCGCGCAGCCCGGCCAGCTGATCGGTGCGCCAGGCGAGCGGCCGGGTGCGGCCGGTACGGAAGGTCGCGCGCAGCCGGGCGACGGTCTCGGCCGGGGCGGTCGGGGACGGGGCGGTCACGGAGGGGGCGGTCACCGACGGCGCGGTAACGGACGGGGTGTTCAAAGCCGACATGTTCACTCGGAGTCCTCTCGGACGGGGTCGGGGATCCAGCTGCCGTGGAAGCCGGCCGGCACCCGCACCGGCAGGTGGACGGTGGCGAGCGGGGCGCCGGTGAAGTCCTCGGCGGAGAGGACGACCAGGTCGCTCGCGCCCCGCTCGGGGTCGTGGACGTAGGTCAGCAGGTAGCCGTCGTCCTCGCCGCGGGCGCCCTCCCTCGGCACGAAGGAGACCTCGCCGGTGTACCGGCCCGCGCCGAACCGCCGTACGGTGCTGGACTGTCGGCGCAGGTCGTGCTTGATCAGCGCGTCCCCGGCGGCCTCCGGCGGCAGCCCGTCCAGGTCGTCGCTCGTCGCGGCGAGGTGGCGCAGCAGGTCGGTGGCCACGGTGGAGTACCCGTACCGGTGGGCGCCGCCGACCACCGCCGGGTTGACCGCCGGGAACTCCTGCGGCCGGTCGTCCAGCCGGGTCTCGGTGACCCTGCCGGAGACGGTGTCGACGGTCCAGCGGTCCAGGGTGGGGCTGCTCTGCCCGTCCACCGCGCCGTCGGCGAACATCCTCGGGTAGCGGACCACGTCGACGACGACCCGGTCGCCGTCCTCGTGGGCGTTGAGGGTGTGGAAGACGAAGCAGGGCTCGACCTCGAACCAGCGGACCTCGGTGCCGTTGCGGGGCAGCAGCCCGACCCGCGCGCCGCGGCTCTCGTCCCAGACCGCCGGATAGGTCTTGCGCGCCAGGTTGTCGGGCATGCTGACGCGCCCCGCGAGGTCGAGCACGACGGCGAAGTTCCGGGTCAGCGCCATGTCGTGCACCACCGGCCGGTGCGGGACCGGGATGTCCACGGCGCGCACGACGACGCCCTGCGGGGAGACCACCAGGTGGCGCAGCCTCTCGCTGTCGTCCCGCTGCCAGGTGATCGCGTGCAGTTCGCCGGTGACCGGGTCGAGCTTGGGGTGGGCGGCGAACCCGTCGGGGAGCGTGCCGCAGAAGTCGCCGGCACCCACCGTCTCGATCTCGTAGGAGAGTTCGTACGGGCGGAAGCCGCCCTCGACCAGTGCGAGGGTGCGGTCGGCGTGCCCGATCACGTGGGTGTTGGGCGCGACGTCGGCGATCCGCGGCGCGGCGCCGGGGCGCGGCCGCTCCCCCAGCGCCTCGGCCACGGCGGCGCTGCGGACCAGCCGGTTGCGGTACCACCGGGCCCGCCCGTCGAGCAGCCGCACCCCGTGCACCATGGCGTACCCGGCGAACAGGTGCCGCGGCCGCGGGTCCTCCGCCCGCATCCCGTTGGGCCCGTTGCGCAGGTACCGGCCGTTGAGCTCGGCCGGGACCGTCCCCGTGACCGGCAGGTCGAAGGCGGTGACTTCCTCCTCCGCCGGGGCGTAGCCACCGGTGAACGGGTTGGTGACGGTGGACACCGCAGACTCCCTCAGGCCGCTTCCGACTACCACTGCGCACGCGGGGCGGCGCACCCGGCTCAACGAGCCACCCACCCGGCGGGTGACGGTCCGCCGTGCAACCGGCGGCCCGCCCTCGCGTTCACCGGCGCACGCCGCCGCGTGAACTCCCGTGAACCCCGGTGAACAGCTCGTGGCAGGGCGGCTCCAGCCATTGCCCTCCCTCTGCGGGCAAAGGCACTCTGCACATAGGGAATCTTGCACATAGGGAGACAGAGTGCGGTTCGAGTACGTGCTGCTCGCGCTGTTGGCCGGCCGCCCGCTCAGCGGGTACGACCTGCGCAAATGGGTGGAGACCGAGGGCCAGTTCCTGCGGTCGCGGGCCCACCACAGCCAGATCTACCGGCTGTTGGGCCGGATGGTCGTGGACGGCTGGGTCGAGTACGAGGTGGATCCCCGCGAGGGACGGCCGGACGCGAAGGTCTACCGGCTGACCCCGGTCGGGCGGGAGGCCCTGCTGGACTGGGTGCGCTCCCCGTACGATCCGCCGAGCCGCTTCCAGGACGCGGACTTCCTGGCCCGCTTCGCCTTCGCCGCCCCGCTGGACCGGGAGGCCGCGATCCGGCTCCTGCGCACCGAACTCGACTACCGGCGCGCGCAGATCGCCCGCAACCGCGACCGCGACCGCGGCCTGCACTTCAAGGACCCGCTCCCCGAGCTCGACCAGCGGCTGGCCCGCGAAGTGGCCGAGGAGCTGCACCGGTTCGGAGCCGCCTCGGTGGACCGCTGGGTCGACTGGCTGGAGCGGATGCTCACGAGGCTGGAGGACCGGCCGACCGGAGACCCGGCCGCCGCGACGAATCCCGCGGCCCCGGCCACCCCCGTGACGGATCCCGAGGCCCCGGCCACCCCCGTACCGAATCCCGCGGCCCCGGCCACCCCCGTACCGAATCCCGAGGCCCCGACCGCCCCCACCACCGAGGGAGACGCCCGATGAAGGCGATCATGGTGATGTTCGACAGCCTCAACCGGCACCTGCTGCCCCCGTACGGAGCCGACTGGACGCACGCCCCCAACTTCCGCCGCCTCGCGGAGCGTTCGGTCACCTTCGACAACGCGTGGGCCGGCTCCCTGCCCTGCATGCCGGCCCGCCGCGAGATCCACACCGGCCGCTACAACTTCCTGCACCGCGGCTGGGGCCCATTGGAGCCGTTCGACGACTCCATGCCCGAGCTGCTCAAGCAGAACGGCGTCCACACCCACCTGGTCAGCGACCACCCGCACTACTGGGAGGACGGCGGCGCGACCTACCACGGCCGGTACACCACCTGGGAGTTCTTCCGCGGCCAGGAGGGCGACCCGTGGAAGGGGCAGGTGGCCGAGCCCGAGATCCCCGAGGACCTGAAGCGGCTCCGCTTCCAGACCCACCGCCAGGACTGGGTCAACCGGCAGCACCTGCCCACCGAGGCCGAGCACCCGCAGACGCTCACCTTCGACGCCGGCCTCGAGTTCGTCCGCACCAACCGGGACGCCGACCGCTGGTTCGTGCAGATCGAGACCTTCGACCCGCACGAGCCGTTCTTCTCCCACCAGCGGTACAAGGACCTCTACCCGCACGACTACGACGGCCCGCACTTCGACTGGCCCGACTACAAGCGCGTCGTGGAGACCGACGACCAGGTCGCCCACGCCCGCCACGAGTACGCGGCCCTGCTGTCCATGTGCGACCACTCGCTCGGCCGGGTCCTCGACCTGATGGACGAACTCGCCCTGTGGGACGACACCCTGCTGATCGTCAACACCGACCACGGCCTGCTGCTCGGCGAGAAGGGCTGGTGGGGCAAGGCCGTCCAGCCCTGGTACAACGAACTGGTCCACCTGCCGCTGTTCGCCTGGGACCCCCGCTCCGGCCGGGCCGGCGAGCGCCGCGGCTCCCTGGTGCAGACGATCGACCTCGCGCCCACCCTGCTGGAGTTCTTCGGCGTGCCGCGGCCCGCGGACGTCCAGGGCCGACCGCTGCCCGTCGCGGACGACACCCCGGTGCGCCGGGCCGCCCTGTTCGGCGCCCACGGCGGCCACGTCAACGTCACCGACGGACGGTGGGTCTACCTGCGGGCGCCCGCGCGGCCCGACAACCAGCCGCTGCTGGAGCACACCCTGATGCCCACCCGCATGCGCGGCCGGTTCACCCCCGCCGAACTGAAGGACGTCGAACTGGCCGAGCCCTTCGACTTCACCAAGGGCGTACGGACCCTGCGCACACCGGGCCGCGCGCTGCTCAACCCCTACCAGCACGGCACCCTCCTGTTCGACCTGGAGGCGGACCCCGAACAGCTCTCCCCCGTCGTCGACGACGCGGCCGAACTGCGCATGGCCGGGCTGCTGGTCGACCTGATGCGCGCCAACGACGCGCCGCCGAGCCAGTACGAGCGCCTCGGGCTGCCCCCCGAGGGGCCGGTGTCGGAGGAGCACCTGCTGGTCCGGGCCCAACGCGACCAGGCGCGCAGGACGACCGAGCCGTTCCCGCGCACCGAGGACTTCCCCACCGGCCGGCTCTCGGTGCGCACCCCCGTCCTGGCGCTGATCTCCGACCCCGTCGCGGTCGAGGTCCTGCGCAGGCACCTGCCCGGCATCGTCGACTCGGAGTTCCTCCAGTTCCTCGGGGGGCTCCCGCTGATCGACCTGGCCGCCGTCGTGAGCGGGCAGTTCGACGCCCGGGCCCTGCACGCCGTCGCCCGCGAACTCGCCGAACTCTGACCCCCCGTGACCCGCAGGAGTGCCCCGTGCCCGAGCCCACCGACCTGGAACCCGCCACGGCCGCGGCCGACACCGGCCCCGACGCCACGGCCGGCGCCAAGGCCGACGCCGTCCCGCCGGTCCGCGGACGGTGGCGCCAACTGTCCCTCCTCGGCGGCGCGATGCTGGTCGACGGCTCCGAGGCCGGCCTGGTCAGCGGCCTGTTCCCGGTGATCCGGCAGGCCCTCGGCCTCAGCCTCGGCTCCCTCGGCGTCCTCACCGCCGCCGGCAAACTCGTCGGCGTCGTCGCCGGACCGCTGTGGACCCGGGCCGCGCACCGCTGGTCCCGCAAGAGCGTCCTCGTCCTCGCCACCGGCTTCTGGGGCGTCTGGGGGATCGCCGCCGGCTTCGCCCGGAACTTCACCCAACTCCTGCTGCTCACCACGCTCCTGGCCGCCGGGTACGCCGCGGCCCACCCCCTGGTGCCGACCATCCTCGGCGACCTGTTCCCCGGCCCGTCGCGAGGCCGGGCCACCGGCGCCCTGTACGGCGGGCTCGCCCTGGCAGGCTCCGCCCTCGGCCCGCTCATCGGCCAACTCGCCGGGGTCGAGGACGGCTGGCGCTGGGGCTTCTGGATCATCGGCACGCTCAACGTCGCCTTCGGCCTCGTCCTGCTGCTGTTCTTCCGCGACCCGGGCCGCGGCGCCGCCGAACCCCAGCTCGCCGGACTCGCCGGCACACCCCGGGCCGTCCGGCCGACCCTGGACCGCGACGCGCTGCGCTCCCTGCTGCGCATCCGCACCTTCGCCGTCCTGGTCGTCTCCCGGCTCCTCTCCGGACACCTCCTCCTCGGCTCCTTCGCGGTCGTCTACCTCGTCGACGTCTTCGGGTTCGACACCCGGACCGCCGCCGTCGTCCTCCTTCCCCTCGGCCTGGGCTACGTCCTCGGCACCGCGCTCGGCGGCTTCCTCGCCGACTGGGCCGACCGCCGCAGTCCCCGCCACGGCCTACCGACCGCCCTGCAGAGCGCCCAGATCGCGTTCGCCGTCCTCGCCTACCTCGGCACCCAGATCGACTACGGCGGCATCGGCCCCTACGCGCTGCTCTTCCTGCTCATGGGCACCGCCCAGGGCGTCAACCCCAGCCTCAACCGCCCCATGGTGCTGGCCGTCGTCCCGCCGGAACTGCGCGACGCCGCCTTCACCGTCTACGTCTCCGTCGCCGAGGCCCTCGGCTGGGCCGCCTTCACCCTCGGCGCCGGCCTCGCCGGCGACGCCTTCGGACTGCGCCCGGTCTTCCTCACCGTCCTCGTCGGACTGATGCTCGCCAACGGCCTGTTCCTCACCCTGCTGCACCGCCCCTGGGCCGACGACGTCCGCAGGCTCCAGCAGGACCTCGACCGCCGCCGCACCGCCCTCGGCTGACACCGCCCGGCTTCCCCCAAGGACCACCATGCCCGCAGCCCCGCACGCCCCCGCCTGCTGCGCCCCGCGGCGCGGCACCACCAGCCCCGTCCCGCTGTCCCGGCAGCCCGGGGCGCCCAGCGTCGCCCCCACCACCGACGGCATGGTCCTGCTGCCCGGCGGCGAGTTCCTCATGGGCACCGACGACCACGAGGGCTTCCCCACCGACGGCGAGGGCCCCGTCCGCACCGTCCGGCTCACCCCCTTCCGCATCGACGCCCACGCGGTCGGCAACGACCGCTTCGCCGCCTTCGTCGACGCCACCGGCTACCGCACCGACGCCGAACGCCTCGGCTGGTCCTACGTCTTCGCCGGCCTCCTGCCCGCCGCCCTGCGCCGCGACGCGCCCCGCCCCGACCGCACCCCCTGGTGGTGCGCGGTCCGGGCGGCCGCGTGGAACCGGCCCGAGGGACCGGGCAGCGACCTGGACGGCCGCGGCGACCACCCGGTCGTCCACGTCTCCTGGAACGACGCCGAGGCGTACGCGCACTGGGCCGGGAAACGACTGCCCACGGAGGCCGAGTGGGAGTACGCCGCCCGCGGCGGGCTGGAACAGGCCCGCTACCCCTGGGGCGACGAACTCGACCCGGACGGCGAGTACCGCTGCAACATCTGGCGCGGCACCTTCCCCACCAGGAACACCGCCGCCGACGGCCACCGCGGCACCGCCCCCGTCGACGCCTTCCCGCCGAACGGCTACGGCCTGCACAACACGTCCGGCAACGTCTGGGAATGGTGCGCCGACCGGTGGACCACCGCCCACCCCGCCGAACGCCCCGTCATCGACCCCACCGGTCCGGCCACCGGCTCCGCCCGGGTCATCCGCGGCGGCTCGTACCTGTGCCACCGCTCCTACTGCAACCGCTACCGGGTCGCCGCCCGCAGCGCCAACACCCCCGACAGCTCCAGCGGCCACGCCGGCTTCCGCTGCGCCGCATCCGTCCCGTCGAAGGAGACTCCCGCATGAAGCCCGGCCCCGTCCGCCTCCTGGCCCTGCTGCTCACCGCCGCCGGCCTGTCACTCCCCGCCCCGACCGCGTCCGCCGCGCCCACCTCGGCCTTCCCCGGCCCCGGCAGCTACCTCCACCAGAGCTACGACTCCGCCGGCGACACCTACGACTACAGCCTCTACATCCCGGCCGGCTACGACCCCCAGCAGCCGTCACCGCTGGTCGTCCTGCTCCACGGCTGCAACACCACCGCCGACCAGCGCGCGCGGTCCAGCGACTTCAACCCGATCGCCGACCAGCAGCACGCCCTCGTCCTCTACCCCGACGGCGACGCCTACGACCGCCTCCTCAACGGCCGCTGCTGGCGCGCCACCACCGACCCGCGGGGCGAGACCCGCGACCACGGCGACGCCGCCGCCATCGCCGGGATGACCCGCGCCGTGGCGGCCGCGTGGAACGTCGACACCACCCGCACCTACGCCCTGGGCATGTCCGCCGGCGGCTTCGAGGCCTCCATGCTCGGAGCGGACTACCCCGACCTCTACGCCGCCATCGGCGTCCACTCCGGCGCCGCCTACGGCCGCGGAGCCGTGGGCTGCCTCGGCCCGTACCTGCCCACCGCCGACACCGCGGACCTCGCCCAGCAGGCGTTCGCCCAGATGGGCCCGCGCCGGCGCCCCGTCCCCGTGATCCTCTTCCACGGCGACGCCGATCCGGTCGTCCCGTACCAGTGCGGCCGGCAGGCCCTGGAACAGTGGCGCCAGACCGACAACCTGGCCCTCACCGCCCAGGGGCTTCCCGCCGTCCCCGACCAACCCACCCAGCTCACCGACGCCGCCGTCCCGGGCGGCCGCACCTACACCGTCGCCGACTACGGCACCCTGCTGGAGTTCTGGACCGTCCACGGCATGGCCCACAAGTGGTCCGGCGGCTCCGACGACCCGGCCGTCGCGCAGTACGGCGACCCCACCGGCCCGGACGCCTCCGCCGCCGCCTGGCAGTTCTTCTCCCGGCACCACCCGTGACGCCGCCGGCTCACTGCGCGGGCAGCTCGAAGGTCGGCGCCGCGTAGAACTCCATGCCCGTCAGCTTGCAGACCAGCACCTCGTCGGCGCGGGCCAGGAGCTGGCGCATCCGACCGATGGCCACGTCGACCAGGGCCGGGCGTCCTCGGAACCCGGAGTCCAGGTCTGTGATCATCTTCTGGTAGAGCTCCGTGAAGCCGAGGGCGGCCTTGAGGGCGTCCGGGTTCTTCTCGTAGTTCGCCATCTCGGGGTCGACGAGGGTGTTCACGACCTCTTTCCCCTCCGGGACATGGAAGCTGTCGCCGGTGGGGTGGAGCGGCCTGTCGTCCTGCCGGTAGAACTTTCCGACGCTCAGCTCGTGGAACGTGAAGTAGTGCGACAGGTCGCGGTTGGAGTCCAGGATTCCTCCGCCGTCCCCTTCGCCCTCCCAGATGACGTCCTGCATGAGCGTCAGCGCGTCGTCCAGGCCTTCCACGGTGATGCAGTCCTGCCCGAAGTAGGCGTACTGGCGGTCGAGGCGCCCGGCCGGGAACACGGCCTTCTCCTTGTACTGCTCGACGCAGTACTTCATGTGCTTCATGAGGGCGCGGTAGAAGTCTCCGATCGTCTCGTGCGGGTCGGGGATGATCGAGGTGTGCCGCTGCGAGTCGAACGCAGCGGGTGGTTCCGGCAGTGCTGCCCTCAACTCCTCCGGCAGGGTCCCGTCATCGACGGGCCCCGGGGACTCGATGCACATGCCCATGGCCAGGAAGGGCTTCCCGAAGGGCAGGAGGTGGATCTCCATGGGGCCGGGGGCGGGGAAGTAGCGCGGATAGGGAAGGGAGGCGATCGCCTTGATGTCGGGGTCGGCGCCGGTGGCGATCAGGACGTTCGCGGCGATCGACAGGTGCCTCATCTCGACGGTCACCAGTTCCCGGATGAGTTTGGCCGCGGTGCTCCGGCGGTCCTTGATCGACCACCAGCCCGTGAGATAGGCGGGGATGGTGGAGAACTCGACCAGGCAGGCGCTCTGCAGCATCTCCCGCAGTTTCTTGATGTCGTCCTCGAAGGTCATGAGGTGGCCTCCGCCGGCTTTCCGGTCCTGAGCAGGGTCCGGTACATCTCCAGCACCTTGCGCTTGCCGCTGGACAGGTCCCTGGTGACGGGCATGTAGAGCGAGGAGTTCGCCATGCCGGTCGAGGACAGTTCCAGGATCTGGTCGATGTTCCGGTCGACGGCCGTCCTGTCCCCCAGATCGAGCGCGGCGTAGTACTTCATGACCGGGAAGATCATGTCGTACACGTAGAGCACATGCTTGTAGACGTAGTCCCAGGCGGCGGCAGGGTCGTTGTGGTGGTCCTCGCAGTACTTCTTGAAGTCCGCGGGGAGCTGGTCGTCGAAGGGCAGCATCCGCACGCAGCAGTAGAACGCCGAGACGAACGACCACGGCGCTCCCGTGTATCCGACCCTTTCCGGCGGAACATCCGGAGTCCCGTCGAGGTAGTACGGGAAGAAGGCGATGACCGGGAGGTTGGGGCCGCCGAGACCGGTCGCCGTCGTGAACTCGATCTCCGCGCGACCCTTCACCACCTTCCCGACCTCGATGGTGAGGACTTCCTCCTTCTTCTCCGGTCTCTTCCAGGAGGAACCGTTCTGCATGGGTGGCGGCGGGTCCGGCAGGTACTGCTGGACGACCAGCCCGACCTCGCGGGTGGGAATCACGCCCCGGTCCCGGACCTCGACCACCACCACCCGGCCCTTGTCGCTCTGGTCGACGTAGATCGAGCGCGTTTCGGTCTGGGCCGTGAGCACCTTCTCCGTCAGCATCGTGATCTGCTTGGCATTCGGCTTGCACCGGACACCCAGAACACCGCCGGCCAGATCCGCGTCGGTCACCTTGCCGTCGACCGGCACATCGATGATCCCGGAGGTCAGCTCGTAGCTGCTCCTGCCGTAGGCATCGGGCTTGATCTCCGCCACGGTCTTGGTACTGCTGTCGCCGGCGACGACGAGCTCCAAGGTGCCGAAGGACGCCTCCTTCTCACCAGAGGCGTCCGCCTCCGGGACCGTGGCCCCCAGGTCGAGGCTGACGTAGCGGGTGCCCCCGGCATTCCGGTTGAGCTCCGCCACCGCCGGTCCGAACCAGGCGTCCACCGCCTTCTCCTCCGAGTTGATGACCTTCACCGAGTTCGCCGGCGCCAGGAACCGCCCACCGGGCACCGAAGCCGGCTCGCTCTCGTGCCACAGGCCGATCGTGCCGACCACCCGGGAAATGCAGGTGTTCCGGCGCGGCGGATTCCCCGCGTCGAGGTCCTGCTTCCACAGGACGAGCAGTTTCTCGAACCGCTCCTTCTGATTCTTGCAGCCGGCGAACTCGGGCGCGTTGAAATAGTGCGTAAGATAGACGGAGTACCGCATCATGATTCCGCGGGCCTTCTGGACGTCCATCTCCCTCTTGAGCGCGCTGAGCAGCGGTGACTTGTCGGAGGTGAAGTGGAGATTGTCCCGACGCACGCACGCCTGGACGACGGTGGCACCGACCCCGTCGCGGTAGACGTCCCCTTTCAGGTTCAGATTGCGGCCGAAATTCTGCCAGCGCGCCGGCAGCTGGACGCCTTCCTCGATGTCGCCGTAGAGGAAACCCTCGGGGCTGGTCCTGCTGCCGATCTGGATTCGCCTGGCGAAGAAGCAGGGACTCCAGACCGAATCCGGATTGTTGTCCGCCATGCTCGCGCTGGTGTGGAACGCGGCCCTGGGGAACTGTCCGTCGCCGGCCCGCTCCTCCGGGGTGAGGTCGGCGATCGGGAACGAGTCCCCGGCCAGGTTGACGACGGCGCCGAACAGCGGGTCGCCCGAGATCGACGGATCCGCTCCGTACGCGGTCTGCCCCCCGGTCACGGTGGTGAAGACGCCCTTGCCGTCCGGCGCGTCGCGAGGCTGCACGTGGAGCCACCAGTCGTTGCCGCCGTAGGCGCTCCACCCCGAAGGGGGCTCCCACACGTCCTTCCCTTCCGAATCCTTGCCCTTCTGCATGCTGAACGCCCACGTCGGAAAGGCCTCCCGGAAATTGTCCGGGGTGATGCCATGGCCCTTCAGGTATTCCCAGTTCAGCTCCGCCCTACTGAAGTCGTACGTCGGAAACAGACCGTTGTTGTTCATGGTCGCCGGATTGAATGTCACCTGACCGCGAAAGAAAACGCGGGGCACGGAAAGGACGCTCACAGCACCTCCTAGGGGTTGGCGGGAAGCCGCCAGCGATGTACCACCGCACCTTGATCCCTAGCTCGCCTCGACCCGGACAGCCGAGGGTGTTCACTCGGCGTCAGTCACCTTCGCGATCACACGATTCCGCCCCAGGCCGATTCGGGTGATTCCTGCTGCGCCGATGTGAGCGGAACGGCCGCCGTCGGCATAGATGGATCGTTGACGACGTGACAACGGATAGCGGTCCTACGGAATTTCCGCCGAATCGACGGCGGGTGATCACGGACCGGCGAGCGGAAGGAGCCTGGCACATGCCGGAACCGGGAGCGGGGCCCCGGACGGGGGTCTGGCTGGTGGGGGCGCGCGGCTCGGTGGCCACCACCACCGTGGTGGGCGCGGCGGCGGTCGGTGCGGGGCTGGCCGAGCCGACGGGGTGCGTCACCGCGAGCGAAGGCTTCCCCGCCACCCGGCTGCCGCCGCTCGGCACCCTGGTGTTCGGCGGGCACGACACCGCCTCCGTCCCCCTGCCCGTGCGGGCCGCCGAACTGGCGGCGGCCGGGGTGGTGCCGCAGCGGCTGCTCGAACCGCTGGAGAAGGCCGTCGTCGCCGCCGACCAGGAGATCCGTCCGGGCTACGCCGCCGGTCGGGGCGGACTGCCCCAGGCCGTGGCGGCCCGGGCGCTCGCCGCCGACATCGAGGGCTTCCGGCGGCGCCTGGGGCTGGACCGCGTCGTGGTCGTCAACGTGGCCTCCACCGAGGCGCCGGTGCCGGACCGCCCCGAACACCATGACCTCGACCTGCTGGAGGCGGCCCTGCGCGGCCCGGCCGAGGTCCTGCCGGCCAGCTCGCTCTACGCCTACGCGGCCTTCGCCGCCGGCTGCCCGTACGTGGACTTCACCCCCTCCACCGGTGCCAGGCTGCCCGCGCTGGACGCCCTGGCCCGCGAGCGCGGCCTGCCGTACGCGGGCAGCGACGCCAAGACCGGCGAGACGCTGGTGCAGTCGGTCCTGGCGCCGATGTTCGCCGTCCGCGCGCTGAGGGTGCGGGCCTGGTCCGGCACGAACCTGCTGGGCGGCGGTGACGGCGCCACCCTGGCCGACCCGGGCGCCGCCGCCAGCAAGACGGCGTCCAAGCGACGGGGCCTGGGCCGCATGCTGGGGCACCCGGTGGAGGGCTCGGTGCACATCGACTGCGTACCGGCACTCGGCGAATGGAAGACCGCCTGGGACCACGTGGCCTTCGAGGGATTCCTCGGGGCGCGGATGAGCCTCCAGTTCACCTGGCAGGGCTGCGACTCGGCCCTGGCCGCACCACTCGTGCTGGATCTCGTCCGGCTCACCGCCGCCGCGCACGCGGCCGGCGTCGCGGGCCCGCTCGGGGCCCTGGGCTTCTTCTTCAAGGACCCGGTCGGCTCGGGTGGTTACGCCCTGACCGACCAGTACGAGGCCTTGCGGGCGTTCGCGGCGGCGACCGCGGGCGGCGAGCCGCGGGCATGAGGATCCCGGCCCTCGGCACCGTCGCCGAACTCGTCCGGGCCCCGGCCGCGATCACCGTGCCCGGCGACTCCCTGGTCGGGGCGACACTGGCCGGCCGCCCGCTCGGACCGGCCACCGGACTGCTCGCCCTCTCCTCCGTCTGCCTCTACTGGGCGGGCATGGCCCTCAACGACTACGCCGACCGGCACACCGACGCGGTCGAGCGTCCGCACCGTCCGATCCCCTCCGGCCGGGTGGAGCCTTCGGTCGCCCTCTCGCTGGCCACCGGCCTCACCGGGACCGGGCTCGCCCTCGCCGCGGCGGGCGGTGGGCGCGGGGCGCTGTCCGTCGCGGTGCCGTTGGCGGCCGTGGTCTGGAGCTACGACCTGGGCCTCAAGAGCCATCCCGTCGCCGGGCCGGCCACCATGGCCGCCGCCCGCGGCCTCGACGTCCTCCTGGGCCCCGGGGGCCGCGGCCTGCGCGCGGCAGCGCCCGCCGCCGCCGTGGTCGGCGCGCACACCCTGGTGGTCAGCGCGCTCAGCCGCCACGAAGTCCGGGGCGCCGACGGCCCGCTCCTCCCGGTCACCGCGGCCGCCACCTGCGCCATCGCCGCCGTGGCCGCCGCCCCCGGC
>NZ_JBHVET010000102.1:0-16175 GCF_042802135.1 Kitasatospora sp. NPDC057512 | reverse complement strand
GGCTCGGCGCCGACCAGGATCTCCACCACCCGCAGGCCGAAGTCCGCGCCGCACGGGTGCGGCTCGCCGGAGGCCGCCGAGGCCCGCAGGGCGTCCAGCGCCCGGTGCAGCGCCGCGACCGGTCCCTCGCCGCGCGGGGGCAGCTGCACCACGCCGTGCTCGCCGCGCAGCTCCATGCCCGTCCCGCCGGCCGCGAGCGGCGCGGTCAGGCTGAGCGCGAGCGTGCTGGAGGCGCCGCCGGCGTGGCGTACCACGAGGTGAACGGTGTCCAGCGGGCCGGCCGCCGCCGTCACGTGCGTCGCGTCGCCCAGGACCGGCAGCAGGACGGACAGCGCGTGCGGGCCGACGTCCCACAGCGCGCCCTTCTCCACCCGCCACGGCGAGGCCGCGTACGGGCTGGTGCTGCCGGGCGCGAACACCGAGCCGAGCCAGTCCGAGCGGCCGGTGAACCAGCCGCCGAGCTCCGCCTGCCGCTCGATCCACGGGATCTGCTCGCCGCCGAAGCGCACGGTGAAGAAGACCACCGAGGCGACCTTGTGCTCGCGCACCGCCTCGGCCACCGCCTCGGCGTCCGACACGGTCAGCGCGACCGGCTTGTCCAGCAGCAGGTGGCAGCCCGCCTCGGCGGCCCGCACCGCGAGGCCCGCCTGCACGGTCGGGGGCAGCGCGATGGAGACCGCGTCCACCTCGGCCAGCAGCCGGTCCAGGTCCGCGTACCCGGGCACGCCGTGCGCGGCGCCCAGCGCCTCGGCCGCCTCCGGTCGGCGGCCCCAGACGCCGGTGAACTCCAGCCCGGGGTGCTCGGCCAGGACGGGCGCGTGCACCCGCTCCGCCCAGGGGCCGGTTCCCAGCAGTCCGATCCGCACGATCTCTCCGTTTCCTTCGTGTTCCGTCGCGACGCCCGTGTTCCGTCGCGTTCGTGTTCCGTCGCGGCGCCGCCCTGTGCTCGCGTCGCGCTCCGGGGTCAGCCCCGGACGCGGGCCAGGGTGAAGCCGTCGTAGCCCTTGCTGCCGACCGTCTGCACCGAGGTCGCGGTGACCGTCGGCTCGGCCGCGATCAGCTCGTGGAGCGCCCGGGTGCCGACCACCGCCGGGTCGGTGCTGTCCGCGTCGGCGACCGCGCCACCGCGCACCACGTTGTCGACGATGATCAGCGAGCCGGGCCTGGTCAGCTGGAGCGCCCGCCGGAAGTACTCCGGGTTGCTCGGCTTGTCGGCGTCGATGAAGACCAGGTCGAAGGGCTCCACGCCCTGCTCGACCAGCTCGGCCAGGGAGTCGGCGGCCCGGCCGACCCGCACCTCGGCGACCCCGGCCAGCCCGGCGGCCGCCAGGTTGCCCCGGGCGACCTCGGCGTGCCGGGGGTCCAGCTCCAGGGTGAGCAGGGTGCCGTCCGCGGGCAGCGCCCGGGCCAGCCAGATCGCGCTGTAGCCGCCGAGCGTGCCGACCTCCAGGATCCGCTTCGCGCCCTGGGTCAGTGCCAGCAGGTGGAGCAGCTTGCCCTGGTTGGGGGCCACCGCGATCTGCGGCAGCCCGGCCGCGTCGGCGGAGGCGGTGGCGTCCTCCAGCACCGGGTCGTGCCCGACCAGTTGCTCGGAGAAGTAGGCGTCCACGGCGTCCCAGGTCGGCTGCGAAGACATCGGGCCCTCCAGAGTGCAAGATCGGCAGCTACCCGGCCGATGCTACTCCGAGGGCCCGAGGGCACCACGACGGTGGTTGTGGACGGCCGGTGCGACCCGGCCGTACGGGAGGTCAGTCGGCGACCGGCTCCTTGGCCGCGGCGGCGGCCTTGGCGGCCTCCTCCGCCTCGATCCTGGCGTGCGTCTTGGCGGCACGGCGCTTCATGATCCAGGCCGAGAGCAGGCCGATCACCAGGGCCGCCCCGAGGCCCGCCCAGGAGAACCGGGCCAGCCAGGGCTCGATGCTCTTACCGACCTTGTAGACCAGCAGCGTCGTGCCGCCGGCCCAGACCACGCCGCCCAGCACGTTGGCGATCAGGAACTTCCAGTACGGCATCTTCAGCGCGCCCGCGAGCGGACCGGCGAAGATGCGCAGCAGGGCGATGAACCGGCCGAAGAAGACCGCCCACATGCCCCACTTCTGGAAGGAGCGCTCGGCGGTGGCCAGGTGGGAGGGCCCGAAGTGCTTGGGGAACTTGCGTCCCAGCTTCTCGAAGAGCGGCTTGCCGCCCTTGCGCCCGATCGAGTAGCCGATCGAGTCGCCGATGATCGCGCCGGCGATCGCGCAGATGGCGACGCCCCACGGGCTCACCACACCCTTGACCGCCATCAGGGACGCCGTGACCAGGGCGATCTCGCCGGGCAGCGGAATGCCCAGCGACTCCAGCCCGATGATCAGACCGACCACGGCGTACACCGCTGTCGGCGGAATCCCCTCGATCCAGGCGTCGATGTGCAAGGCCAGTCCCTCCGTGGCAGGACGGGACCGGCCGCGCTCTCCCTGGAGCCGCGTGCCCGTCCCGGCAGTTCATCCGATGGCGGCACCCAGGCCGCTCCCCCGGAAACGAGCCTAACGTGCCGGGCGGCCTGTCCCCCCGACCGATCACCCGTGGTTACGACGTACGCCCCCGCGCCATGGTTCCAGGTCGACCACCGTTTCTTCAAGATTCGGCAAAACGCAGTGCGACCACGGACGGGCGCTGCTTGATCCGGCGCGCGAGCGGCAACAGGGCGCTCACCGGCCATCGCCCGCCCTCCGGATACACCTCGCGCACGTCGGTGATCCCCGGGTGCGCGGTGGCCAGCCCGCCGCGCTCGTCCGCGTCCATCCCGAACGGCATCGGCGGCGCCTGGTAGTGCCGGTCCCGCAGCTTGCCCTCGACGGCCCGCCGGCTGAACCAGCGCGGCACCGCGTCCAGCACCATCGCCCCGCCTGGGAAGCGCTCGGCGCAGGCCGCGATCAGCGCGCGGACCTCCTGCGGCCGCAGGTACATCAGCAGGCCCTCGGTGCTGATCAGCACCCCGTTCGACGGGTCCACCTCGTCCATCCAGCCCGGGTCGGTGGCCGAGTGGGCGACGATCCGGTGCCGCTCGTCCGGCGGCAGCAGCCGCCGCCGCAGCGCGACCGTCTCCGGCAGGTCCACCGACAGCCAGCTCGCCCGCCCGTTGTCGACCCGCCAGGCCTGGGTCTCCAGGCCGTCCCCGAGCCCGACCACGGTGCCGCGCGGGCAGCGGGTCAGGAAGTCCGCCACCTCGCGGTCGAAGCAGGCCGCCCGCAGCGCCTGGAGCTGGCTCACCAGCGCGTTCTCCCCGAACCGCGCCGCGAACGGGTAGTCGATCCGGTCCACCAGCTCGACCGCCTTCGGGTCCGGCAGCACCGTGTCCGGCCGCCGCGCCTCCACCGCCCGGTGCCACAGCGTCCACAGCGCCGTCTCCGGCACCCGCCCCAGCTCCGGCCGCTCCCCGCCGCCACTCATCGCTCGCTCCTTCGGACGTGGTCCCGTCGCGGTCCGACGCGCTCCGTCGCGTTCCGTCGCGTTCCGTCGAGTACCCGCCGTGTTCCCGTCATGGGCATGAACCCGCCGATTCTGACACCCCGTCCACACCTCCCCTCCCGCCGACGCGCCGACTCACTGACTAGTGGAGCTCTACGACGCCAACCATCGACCGGACCGAACCCGGCACCCGGAACTCCTGGACTTCGCACTCCAGCACACCGGCAAACACCTGATGGAACGCGGTGACCTCGCGCAGGCCCGGACCCCATCCACTGACTACTCTAAGTGATATTGCGCGGAGGCCTCATTCCTTTCTGAGTGTCGAGGCGGGCAGGGCGTCCCCTTGAAACCTTGGGCCGTTGCTGCCGCGATCCACCTTTGGCCGTTGAGCTTGCGGCTCATCAGAACGTGAAACGCCTGACAGGTTCTCTGCCTGCGCGCAATCCTGGTTCCTGCACCAACAGCCATGCGAGATCGCGCAAGTGGAGTGACAGGAGGGGTCGGCATGGCGATACGGTTCTTTGGCATCGACCCGGAGACCGGTCAGGGGAACAGGCCGACGGTCTGGGTGGACGAGGGGATCGGGGACTTGCTGGTCCAGAGCTACCTGGCCGACGAGGCGTCGATCGCTGGCGTGCTCACAGCGGGCCACGGGCCGGACCACGAGAACACGATCCCGTCGCACGAGGGAGTGTTTCGGATTCCGGCCCGGATGGTGCCGATTCTCAGGAGGGCGTGTGATGAGGCAGAGCGTTCCCAGCTTCGTCGAGATGCTGAACTCGGCGAGGAGCACGGCGGTGCACCTGGAACTGCGTGACCAGTACGGCGTCGCGGAGGAGGCCGCCGAACTCGCCAAGTGGCACCGGGGCGAAGCCGTCGATGTCGACCCCGACTCGGAGTACTGGAGCGGGTGGAGCGAGCTCGTCCGCCGTACCGTGGCCCGAGGCGTTCAGGTCCGCCGGGCCCGCGTCGTCTCGGTGCCGGTGACGGACTACGTGCGGTACGAGCACCACATCACCAGCGTGAACCTGGCCATCGGAGAGCAGGTTCGCTGGCTGCCCCGAAATGAGGCTTCGGGCCTTGCCCTGCCGGGCAACGACTTCTGGCTGGTGGACGGGCATGCCGTTCGCTTCAACCTGTTCGACGGGCCCGGGGCCGCGTTGGACCCGCAGTACTCCGAGGATCCGGCGGTGGTCGAGCTCTGCGCCAATGCCTTCGAAGCGGTATGGGAGCGCGGAGTGGAACACGAGAAGTTCGCCGTCTGATTCAGCACGCAGGACCGCCAGATCATGCCCCTGTCTCCCTCCTCCAGCGCGCAAAGCGCCCGCGAGACAATCGCCAAGAGGTTGAAAGCACTTCAGCAGGATGCCGGGCTCACGGGGCATGATCTGGCCCTACGAACAGGCTTCAGCGAGTCGAAGGTCTCACGCATCGCGGGTGCCAAGACCCCGCCTTCCTCAGACGACATCCAACGATGGTGTACAGCCTGCGGCGCAGAGGATCAGGCCGCGGATCTGGTCGCCGCGAGCCGTACGGCCGACGAGATGTACGTCGAGTGGAAGCGCCTTCATCGAACGGGGATGAAGCACGCCCAGGAGGCCATCCTGCCCCTGTTCGCGAACAGCCGGCAGATCCGGATGTACTGCTCCAATGTCATGCCGGGGATCGTCCAGCGCCGTGAGTACGCTCGTGCGCTGATGGAGACCATCACGGCCTTCCAGAACACTCCGAACGACGTGGAGGCCGCCGTCGAGAGTCGACTCCAGCGTGGACGCTATCTCTATCAGGGAAACTGCACGTACGCGCTCGTCCTGGAGGAAACGGTCCTCTACTACCCGCTCGGCGACGATGAGGCCATGGCGGATCAACTCCGCCATCTGCTGGAGGTCATGACCCTGCCCCGCGTCAGTCTCGGGGTGATTCCCTTCCAAGCCCCCCGTGTCATGTGGCCGCTCGAAGCCTTCTACATGTTCGATGACCGGCAGGTGGACGCCGAGTTGCTGACCGCCGTCGTCAAGATCACGACGCCAACCGAGATCGCCGCATACTCGAAGGCCTTCAAGGCCCTCTCCGGCATGGCGGTGCACGGTTGCGAGGCTCGAACCCTCATTGAGCAGGCAATCCACGCGCTCGGGTGAATCCGTGCAAGACGATGCAAGATCGTGGCACCGCCTGTAGTCGTCTCTCTACGGTGTATCACGCACCCCCAACCGTGAGTTCCGAGAGGTCGTAACCGCGCCCTCGAAGTCCGATGGGAGGGCATCCCCATGCCCGGCCGCAAAGTCCGGTTCTGAGCCGGGCCACACAGACCCCCGTCCTTCCGGACGGGTCACGCAAGTCAGTGCGCCACCGAGAAGAGAGGAACGAACCATGACCGTTGCGCTGGAAGCGCCCGCGGACACGAAAGTTCCGCGATCCCCGCGCGCTCCTCAACGCGGTCCGGCCGTACGTCAAGGAGCTGACGTACAACGTGTTCGAGGGCCCCGGCAACACCGGCGACCTGTACGACCGCGAGATCGCGCTCCTGCTCCGCGACAACACCATGGTCCGCAACATGGCCGAGCGCATCCTCGACAACGCCATCGCGTACACGATCACCGCCATGGAACACCCGCAGGTGCACCTGGGCGTCGGCAAGATCGTGGACATCGGGGTGCACCAGCTCCTGCTGGACACGCCGGTGTACTTCGCCGTCTGCGAGGCGTACAACGCCGGCCGGTACAAGCACCACGCCCCGCTGATCCAGCGACGCAACGACGGCACCGTGATCCGTACCGCCGAGTTCCTGCGCGGCAACGGGTTCGACGCCGACGCCGAACTGTGGGCGATCGACGGGGCGAACTGCTCCCCGTGCGACGACAAGGTCCCCGACAGCCACTGACCGGACACCAGAGTGCCCCTGCCTCGTATCTTGGGGTAGGGGCACCCGCCTGCCAACTCCTCAGCAAGGGAAGTCCGTTGCCCGCACAGCACAACATCGAATCCGAGCGCGAACTCTGGGACACCTACGCAGCCGGCATCAAGGACGACGTCTTCGACGCCGGGCCGGTCTTCCGCTGGACCCAGTACGCCGACCACGGGCCCGGCCCCGAACTGCTCGGGTCACCGACCAGCGCGCTGGAGATCGGATGCGGCACCGGCCGTGCGCTGGCCACGCTGGCCGAGCAGGGCGTGAAGGCCACAGGCGTGGACCTCTCGCCCGTCATGGTGGAGAAGGTCTCGGAGCGCTGGGGGCCGTCCGGCGTCCAGATCCACTGCGCCGAGGTCCTGGACTACCTGAGCGGCGCCGACGAAACGTGGGACGCCGTCTACTCGGTGTTCGGAGCGGTCTGGTTCACGGACCCGCTGAAGCTGTTCCCCCTTGTCGCCTCCCGCCTGAACCCCGGCGGCGTCCTGGCCTTCTCGCAGCCCCCTGCCATCCCCGGTGCCTACGGCCCACAGGGCATGTACAAAGGGGGGTTCGCCGGGAGGGCGCTGTACACGTACCGCTACTCCTACACGCCGCGCAGGTGGGTCAGCCTGCTTCGGCAGAGTGGATTCGAGTCGGCTGACGCGAAGGTTCTGGAGGCCCCGACCGAGGGGCACATCGGAACCCTGATCGTTACGGGCAAGACCCCGGCCGTCTGACGACCACCTGCGAATGAAGCCGTCTGCAGCCAGACCCGCAGGGGCTTCGGGGCCTTGTGGGGAAGGCCCCAGGCGGTGAGTCGGCGGCGCTCGGCCGCCTCCCAGCGCGGTGTCGTCAGCCGGTGGGTCCGGTAGCCCTCGGGCCGCCGGTAGGGCTTCGCCGCGCACGGGTTGAGTGGTCCGTCGACGTCCAGCAGGAGCAGCGGCCGCACCGGCTCACCTCCCTTGATCGTCCCCGCACGCTACCGGCGCGGGCGGGGAGGGACCAGCGGATTTCCGTGGCAGGGCCGTGAGTCGAGGGCTCAGCCGATGCTGAAGGCGCCGTCCGGCGGGGGCGGGGAGTCGGTGGCGTCGGCGTCGGTGACCGGGGCGGTCCGGCCGACCAGGGCGGCCAGGTCGTCCCCGTCGGTGAGCCGGGCCGGGAAGATGTCGCCCGCGAGCAGCCGGGTCAGCTCGGCCACCGGCAGGGGCGCGGTCGAGCCGGCCAGCAGGATGTTGCCGTACCGGCGGCCGCGCAGCACCGGCGCCTCCGCCACCAGGCAGACGTACGGGAACACCGCGCGCACCGTCGCCGCCTGCGCCTTGGCGAAGGCCAGTGGCGGGCCGTCCGCCAGGTTCGCCGCGTAGCAGCCGCCGGGGCGCAGCGCGGCCGCCGCCAGGCGCAGGAACTCCACCGAGGTGAGGTGGGCCGGGGTGCGCGAGCCGTGGAAGACGTCGGCGATCACCAGGTCCTGCGAGCCGGCCGGGGTCGCGGCGAGGGCCGCCCGGGCGTCGCCGACGGTCGCGGTGATGTCCGCGCCGGGGCCCTGCCAGGGCAGGTGTTCGGCGACCAGTTCCAGCAGCGGCCCGTCGACCTCCACCACCCGCTGCCGCGAGCCGGGCCGGGTGGCGGCCAGGTAGCGGGGCAGGGTGAGCGCGCCGCCGCCGAGGTGCAGCGCGTCCAGCGGCTGCCCGGCGGGGGCGAGGGCGTCGGCGAGGTGGCCGAGGCGCCGGGTGTACTCGAACTCCAGGTGGGTCGGGTCGGCGAGGTCGACGTAGGACTGCGGGGTGCCGTCCAGGGTGAGCAGCCAGCCGCCGTCCCGGTCGAGGTCGGGCATGAGCTTGGCGAACCCCAGGTCGGTCCGGCGGCCGACCGGCACCGGCTCGTCGAGCTCGTCCCGCAAGTCGTGCTCGTCCTGCTCGCCCCGCGAGTCGTGCTCGTCCCGCTCGTCCCGCTCGTCCCGCTCGGGGCTCACGCGTGCTCTCCGACCGGCCGCGCGGCCACGGGTTCGACGTCGAGGTACGCGGCGAGCCAGCGGTCCAGCTCGGCGAACACCTCGGTGCGCGCGGCCTCCCCGGAGAGCACCAGGTCGTGCATGCCGCCCTTGATCCGCACGATGGTGACGTGCCGGCCCAGTCGCGGCCCCTGCGCGGCGATGTCGTCGGCGCGCAGCACGGCGTCGGCGTGGTGCAGCGCGCTGTGCCACTTGGTGGTGGAGATGGAGCGGGTCGAGGCCATCAGCAGCACCGGCACGTCGATGCCCAGTCCCCGGTGCAGCCGCCGGTGGCCCTGGTGGATCGCCGACAGCCAGCCCGCGTACAGCGGGAAGCTCTCGGGGCGCTTGAGGGTGAGGTCGAAGTCCCACTCGCCCTGGTGGTCCTTGTGCAGGCTGTGGGTGTAGTGCGGGTTGAGCGCGGACGGCAGGACGCGGGTCGGCGCCAGCCGCCCGAGCGCCGTCACGGCGGGCCCGCCGAGGGTCCGGACCGCGGGCCCGGCCGGCATCGACAGGAACGGCGAGTTGAGGAACAGCCCGTCCACCAGGCCGCGCCCGGCGCGCCGGCCGGCCCACAGAGCGCCGATCAGCCCGCCGGTGGAGTGCCCGTTCAGCAGCAGCTGCCGGTGCCCGTCCACCTCGCGGATGATCCGGACCGCCTCGTCGATCTCCTCGTCGTACTCGGCGAGGTCGCGGACGAAGTTCGGCGACTGGTGCGGGCGCAGGGAGCGGCCGTACTTGCGCAGGTCGAGGGCGTAGAAGGAGAAGCCGAGCGCGGCGTAGTGGTCGGCGAGGTTGGTCTGGAAGAAGTAGTCGTTGTACCCGTGGATGTAGAGCACGGCGCGCTCCGCCCCGGGCAGCGGCCGCCGGACGAGGGTCGCGCACACCGGCCCCTCGTCGTCCGGCCGCAGCGTCAGCTCGGCGGCCTCGTAGGGGGCACCCAGGATGTCTTCACGGAACTCCATCTGCTCGCCGCACCCGTCCTCTGCTCTGTCTGCCCGTATCGGCAGGTGACCGCCCGTTCCACCCCCGACCATACCGGCCGGTAGCCGCGGGCCGCTCGGCGGTGGGTCGTTACGTGTAGATCCACGCCGCGGCGCCACGGGCGGTGTCGGGAGCCCGCAGCCACCGGGCGCCCGCCCGCTTCACGCCGAGTGCCGGGAAGATGCCGCGGGCGTGCTCCTGGGCCTGGGCCGCCTCGTCGTTCCGGTCCAGCGCCCGGACGCCGCCGTGCTGCCTGGACGACCGGGGCGTGGAAGGTGCCCCCGCGAATGCTGTTGTGCACCCCGCAAGCGCAGTCGTCCGCTCCTCGTGCGCCTGCTGTGCGCCGGTGGTTCTGTGGAACGCTTCCCGGACAGACCAGGCGAGTTGGGGAGTTTGCATGCAGCACGGGCACACCGATCCGTCGCTCTACCGTTCGGCCGCCGAGGCGATCGCCGCCCCGCCGGAGAGGCTGGCGTACGTGGCCGGGTTCGACCGGTCGGGGCGGCGGCCGGACGCGTTGCTGAGCGTCGACACCGATCCGGCCTCGGCGAGCTACGGGAAGGTCCTGAACTTCGCCGAACTGCCCACTCTCGGGGACGAGTTGCACCACTTCGGCTGGAACGCCTGCTCCAGCGCGCTCGCCCACGCCTGCCACGAGAACCCGGAGCGGCGCTACCTGCTGCTGCCCGGGCTGCGCTCCTCCCGGCTGCACGTGATGGACACCTACCCCGACCCGGTCCGGCCGCGGCTGGTCAAGACGGTGGAGGCGAAGGAGCTCGCCGCCAAGGCGGGCTACTCGCGCCCGCACACCCTGCACTGCGGCCCCGACGGCGTCTTCCTCTCCTGCCTGGGCGGCGCGGAGGGCGAGGACGGCCCGGGCGGGGTGGCGCTGCTCGACCACACCACCTTCGAGGTGCTGCGCGCCTGGGAGACCGAGCGCGGGCCGCAGCACTTCGCCTACGACGTGTGGTGGCACCTGGGCACCAACGTGGGCATCACCAGTGAGTGGGGCACCCCGTCGATGGTCGAGGGCGGGGTGGTGCCGGAGCTCCTGCTCGGGCGCAAGTACGGCCACGCGCTGCACTTCTGGGAGCTGGACTCCGGCCGCCACCTCCAGCGGGTGGACCTCGGCGACCAGTACCAGATGGTGCTGGAGCTGCGCCCGGCGCACGACCCGCAGGCGGAGTGGGGGTTCGCCGGGGTGGTCACCAACGTCGAGGACCTGTCCTCCTCGGTCTGGCTCTGGTACCGGGAGGGGCCGGCGTTCACCGCGCGCAAGGTGATCGAGATCCCCGCCGAGCCGGCCGCGGCCGAGGACCTGCCGCCCGCACTGCGGCCGTTCGGCGCGGTGCCGCCGCTGGTCACCGACATCAACCTGTCGGTGGACGACCGCTGGCTGTACGTGTCCGCCTGGGGCACCGGCGAGCTGTTCCAGTACGACGTCTCGGACCCGTTCCACCCCCGACTGGCCGGCTCGGTGCGGCTCGGCGGGATCACCGCCCGCACCCCGCACCCGGCCGAGCCCGGCCGTCCGCTGAGCGGGGCGCCGCAGATGGTGGAGATCAGCCGGGACGGCCGGCGGGTCTACCTCACCAACTCGCTCTACGGCGCCTGGGACGACCAGTTCTACCCGGACGGCATCGAGCCCTGGATGGTCAAGCTGGACGCCGACCCGGAGGCCGGCGGGCTGAGCATCGACGAGCGCTTCTTCCCGCACGGCGCCGACTTCCGGGGCCTGCGCGTCCACCAGACCCATCTGGCGGGCGGCGACGCCTCCTCCGACTCCTACTGCTTCCGCTGAGCCGTCACCACGGCGGGCCCGAGGCCACCGACCAGGCAGACGTCACCGGAACAGCGCCTGGTCGAACCGCACCTGCGCCGACGGCAGCCCCGCCGCCGTCAGCCGGGTGCGGACGGAGCCGACCATGCCGGCCGGCCCGGTGACGCAGGCCAGGTGCTCGCGCCAGTCCCCGGCCGTCGCGACGGTGTCGGCGAGTTCGCCGACGGTGACCGGGGTGACGGTCAACCACGGCTTGTGCAGGCCGAGTTCGGACAGCGCCTGCCAGTCGTAGAGGTCCCGGCGGTCCCGGGCGCCGACGAACAGGTGGACCCGGCGGCCGGCCGGCCGGTGGGCGGTCTGCTGCTCGATGATCGCCTTCATCGGGGCGAGGCCGGTGCCGCCCGCGACCAGCAGCAGGTCGCGGGGGTCGCCGTCGGGCAGCAGGCTGCCGCGCGGCGGGCCGAGGCGCAGCCGGTCGCCGATGCCGGTGTGCTCGACCAGGGCGGCGCTGACCCCGCCGGGGGCGGTTCGGCGGACGTGGAACTCCAGCTCGTTGTCGGCGCGCGGGGCGCAGCCCATCGAGTACTGCCGCCAGGTGTGCGGCAGCGCCGGGTGCTCGACGGTGCCGTACTGCCCGGCCCGGTACGGGTACGGTTCGCCGGTGCGCACCCGCAGCACGGCGAGGTCGGGGCGGCGGCGCTCGTGACCGGTCACCACGGCGTGCCAGTACGGGGGTTCGGTGAGCGCCGAGTCGGCACCGGCCACCATCGCGCCGACGGCGAAGCGCAGCATCCGCACCCAGGCGCCCTCCAGCTCCTCGGTCCAGCGCTCGCCGGCGCGGTGCCGGACGGCCGCGCACAGGGCCTCCTCGAAGGCCTCGTAGTGCACCGGCCGGACGCCCAGTTTCCGGTGGTCGCGGCCGAGTTGGCGGAGCGTCTGCTCCAGTTCGGCCGGCCGGTCGAGGTGGTCGATCAGGTGGTGGAAGATCCGTTCCAGGTGGAGCTGCTGGAACTCCATCGAGGCGGGGAAGAGCGGTCGCAGGTACGGGCGGTGGCCGAACATCACCGCGTAGAGGTGGTCGATCAGGTCCGCGAGCGGGGAGATCAGGTCGAGGTCGCGCCGGATGACGTGCTGGTCCGCGGCGCCGTCGTAGCCGCCCTCCTCCCCGTACGCGTTGCACCCGAGGTCGCCGCCGGCCGAGGACGAGGGGGCGAGGAGTTGGCGTCGCAGGCGCATCGCGTGATGACGGGCGATCAGGCGGTCGTACTCGGCGGTGGCGGTGGCGGTGGCGGTGCCAGTGCTCATGCTGCTGCTGTTGTCCATGTCCCGCCCAGTGAACCGCCGGGCCGCCGAACGCGAGAAGGGCCGATCGCCCCGGAGGGACCCGGGACCAACGACCCCTTGCGGTGGTACGTCCGGACCGGGACCCTTTTCGGCCACCGCGCGCACGGACCGCCGTCGCGCACACGGACCGCCGTCGCGCACACGGACCGCCGTCGCGCACACGGACCCCGTCGCGCGCACGCACCCCCGCAACGGCGGGGAGGACGGAAGGGTGCCCCGCGCCCCGGTGCTCTCCTACCACCAGGACCCGGGGCACCGCCGTCGTCAGACTCCTGCCCGGCGCGCCTCCCGGCGCTCCAGCCGCCGCTGCCGGCCCTGGCGCAGCGGCTGGTCGGGCAGCCACCCGAAGGTGAGACAGGCACCGACCACCCCGAGCAGCATCCCGATCACGAAGCCGCCCAGGTTGGAGGTGACCCAGCTGGCCAGCGAGGCCAGCACGGCGAGGATGGAGTAGAACAGCCGCTGCGCCGGATTGAACAGGATCAGCAGGCCGCACAGCAGCATCACCGCGGGCACCAGGTACCCGGCCAGCCCCTGCATCCCGATGTGCAGGATGACGGGCAGCGGGGCCTTCAGGGTGAACAGGACCTCGGCGCCGCCGAGTGTCACCAGCAGCCCGCCCCAGAACGGTCGCCGGCCCCGCCAGTCGCGTGTGACCGGGCGTGCGGCGGGCTCGGCGACGGGGGCCGCCACGGCCTGGGCGGGCGCGGCCGCCGACCCCTCGGCGGCCACCCCCTCGGCCCGTGCCGCGGTGCCCTCGCCGGTGCCGGCCGGCTCCGGTACGGACTCCGCCATGCTCAGCAGCCCGTGGAGCTGAAGCTCAGCCGCAGGTTCGGCAGTTTGAACCCGACGGCGGTGCTCGCGTAGTTGTGCTGGTTCAGGTGGGTCAGCGTGACGTGGTCGGCCTGCTGGCCGAACACGCCGGGGTTGCCCTTGCCGACCGGGCCGGCCTTGGTGTAGGTGCTGGCGTCGCCGCCGATCTCGATGTTCTTGAACTCCGCGTCGCCGGACAGCATGTCGGAGTCGGTGGTGAGGTCGGAGGCGGTGACGGGGGTGCCGCCGTCGCCCGCGTGGATCACCAGGTTGATGCCGCCGAGGTCGACGCTCTGGCACAGGTTGGTGATCTCGGCCTTCTTGATCGCCGACACCGCGACCAGCACCTGGCCGCCGGTGGAGCCCGCGTTGGGGCTGTCGGGGATCATCGAGTCCAGCGAGCCGAACTGGGCGAAGCCCTCACCGTCCAGCTTGTCGGCGGTGATGGTGAACGGCATGCCGGAGATGGAGAACTGGGCGGCGAGCACGCCCTGGGCGGTGAGCGCCATCAGGACGCCACCGGCCGCGATGGCCGGTACGGCCATCAGGGCGCTGCGCTTGAGCCGGACCCGTCCTCTTCTCGGCCCGCTCGGCGTCTGCGGGGTCTCGGCCGCCGTGGCGGCGTCCTCGGACATGGCCATGTGTGTGCTCCCTGTGGGTGGAATGGGTGTGCAGGCACTTGGCACGTTGTCCTGGCGCGGACAGCGTTCCCCGGCCCGACCGGGCTGTCCGCCCCTCGGCAGCGGGGCGGACCGGTCGGCGCCGGCAGGTAACTGGGAAGCTACTGCCCGGTATTGGCCGGGTCAATACAGGTGCACGAAGGATCTTCACCAATCCGCGACCCGCTTCGGCCAGTCCCGCACCCCCAGCCGCTCGGCCGCCTCCGCCGGGCCGAGGAACGGAGACAGGCAGAACATGCTCAACAGGGGAAGGAGCTCCAGCAGTTGTTCGGTCCGGCCGGAGTCGATCCGCCGGTAGATCGCGCTGTAGACGCCGCCGACCACGGCGTCCACCATCTCCTTCGACCCGACCCCGCCCGGAAGTTGGGGCACCTCGGCGAAGAACGAGCGGAACCTGGTGAGCAGTTGGGCCCGCTCCCGGCGGCCGGCCGGACCGACCGCCTCGATCTCGATCACCGCCATCGTGGCGAACGCAGGCGTCCCCGCGAGCAGTTGCAGCATCGCTCCGAGCGCCTTCCGGATGCCCCGGCACCAGTCGGATTCGGCCGCGAAGGCCGCCGCCATCCGCCGGATCACCACGCCGGTGCCGTGCCGGTGCGCGGCCAGGAAGGCGTCCTCCTTGCCGTTGAACAGCTCGTAGAAGACCGGCCTGGTCACGCCCGCCGCGCGGCAGATGTCGCTGATCGTCGCGTGCTGGTAGCCGCGCTCGGCGACGGTCCGCACCAGCCCGTCCAGCAGCCGCTCGCGCTGGGTCGCGGCGACCACGCCGGCGGGCAGCCGGCGCGGGCCGGGCTTGATCGAGCGGGCCGGATCGCGGCCGGTCCGGGCACCCGGCAGCAGGACCACGTCGGTTCCGCGGAGGTGTTTCCGATCCATCACCAACTCCTGTGTCCTGTATTGACATTGATGGAACACCGGGTTTACAACACTGACAGGTTTCCAACCGGTGGGCCAGCAGGCGCCCACCGGCCGGACCTCCGGGGGCTCCGCGGACCGGGGCGAAAGCCCGGGCCACGGGACCACGGCGGGGACGGGACCGCGACGGTGGCAGTCGTCGAGGGCCCCGACGGCACCGCACGTCCCCGACCGAACGGCGCGGTGCCGCGGTGTTCCACGCCGCCGTCCGTACGCAAGGCCGTACGCAAGGCCGCACGCAGGGCCGTACCCGAGGCCGTACGCAAGGCCGCACCACCGCACCGCCGTACCACCGCAGTTCGACCGCACCGCCGTACGCCCACCCTCGCGTACGTCCGCACCGCCGTACCGCACGGACGGGCCCGTGGCGCCGGGCCCGCCCGCCCTCGGCATGAGCCGAGGCATCCGGCGTGAGGACCGGAGAGCGGCCCGGAGAACGGTACGAACCCTCCGGTGCGAAGCCTCCGGCACCGCCACGCCCCTCCCCCGTCGTGCACACCACCACACCCGCACGCCGGGTTTCCCCCACCCCCGTCCACCGGACGGAGAGAGGTACCCTCATGCGCATCAGCCGCACCCTCGCCACCGCCGCCCTGGCCGCACTCGCCCTCACCGGCGCGGCAGTCGCCCCCGCCCAGGCCGCCGGCGCGGTCCTGACCACCGGCAGTCCGGCCGGCCCGGCCGTCGCCGTCGGCGACGTCCTGACCGCCAACCTGGTCTCCGGCACCACCGCGAACTTCAACAACAGCGCCACCGGGTCGACCGGCGTCAAGTGCGCCACCTCCTCCTTCTCGGCGACCGTCACCGCCAACCCGGCCGCGCCGGGCAGCGCCGTCGAGCGGCTCGACACCCAGACCTTCGGCTCCTGCACCTCCAACGTCATCGGTGTCACCGGCGTCAAGAGCGTCACGGTCACCAGCCTGCCGTTCACCAACACGGTCAGCGACGCCCCCGGCAACCCGGTCAAGCTCACCCCCGGCGCGGCCGGCGTGATGGGCACCACCGTGGTGCTCAACACCATCCTGGGCAGCATCAGCTGCAACTACACGAACACCACCGGGATCAACGGCACCACCTCGAACACCGGCAACACCATCGGCTTCGCCGGCCAGCCGTTCACCCTGGCCTCCGGGCCGAGCCTGTGCTTCGCGACGGGCTACTTCAGCGCCACCTACGGCCCGGTCCTCGACAGCTCCGTCGCCGGCAGCCCGGCGCTCTTCGTCAACTGACGCCGGGGCCCCACGGCCCGTCCTGACGACGGCGGCGTACGGCACCCTCACCGGGCCGTACGCCGCTCCGCCGCCGCGCCGGACCGGCCCCCGGACC
>NZ_JBHVET010000101.1:0-16266 GCF_042802135.1 Kitasatospora sp. NPDC057512 | reverse complement strand
GGTCGGAGATCAGCGGCGGGGCCAGCTGGATGACCGGGTCGCCACGGTCGTCGGCCCCGCGGGGAGCGGGGCCGCCCTTCGGCGGAGGGTGGGGAAGAAGGCTCAGGGGATCAGATCTTCGCCCACGCGTCGGTGAGGCTGGTCCGCAGGATCTGCTCGATCTCGTCGAAGGTCGACTGGTCGGAGATCAGCGGCGGGGCCAGCTGGATGACCGGGTCGCCACGGTCGTCGGCGCGGCAGTACAGGCCGTTGTCGAAGAGGGCCTTCGACAGGAAGCCGTAGAGGACGCGCTCGACCTCCTCGTCGTTGAAGGACTCCTTGGTGACCTTGTCCTTCACGAGCTCGATGCCGTAGAAGTACCCGTTGCCGCGGACGTCGCCGACGATCGGCAGGTCGCGCAGCTTGTCCAGGGTGCCCAGGAACGCCGACTCGTTGTCGAGCACGTGCTGGTTCAGGCCCTCGCGCTCGAAGATGTCGAGGTTGGCCAGCGCCACCGCGGAGGAGACCGGGTGGCCACCGAAGGTGTAGCCGTGCAGGAAGGTGTTGTCACCCTTGTAGAACGGCTCGGCGAGGCGGTCCGAGATGATCGTGGCGCCGATCGGGGAGTAGCCCGAGGTCATGCCCTTGGCGCAGGTGATCATGTCGGGCTGGTAGCCGAACTTGTCGGCGCCGAACATGGTGCCCAGGCGGCCGAAGGCGCAGATGACCTCGTCCGAGACCAGCAGCACGTCGTGGCGGTCGCAGATCTCGCGCAGGCGCTGGAAGTACCCGGGCGGCGGCGGGAAGCAGCCACCGGCGTTCTGCACCGGCTCGACGAAGACGGCGGCGACGGTCTCGGCGCCCTCGTTGAGGATGGCCACCTCGATCTCGTCGGCGCACCAGCGACCGTAGGCCTCGGGGTCGACCGTGCCGTCGGGGCCCTCGAGGAAGGCCGGGGCGCGGTAGATGTTGGTGTTGGGCGCCTTGTGGGTGCCCGGGACCAGCGGCTCGAACGGGGCCTTCAGGCCCGGCAGACCGGTGATCGACAGGGCGCCCTGCGGGGTGCCGTGGTAGGCGACGGCGCGCGAGATGACCTTGTACTTGGTCGGCTTGCCGGTCAGCTTGAAGTACTGCTTGGCGAGCTTCCAGGCGGTCTCGACGGCCTCGCCGCCACCGGTGGAGAAGAAGACCTTGTTCAGGTCGCCCGGGGCGTAGTTGGCCAGGCGCTCGGCCAGCTCGACGGCCTTCGGGTGGGCGTAGCTCCACACCGGGAAGAAGGCGAGCTCCTTGGCCTGCTTGGCGGCGGCCTCGGCGAGCTCCTCACGGCCGTGGCCGGCCTGGACGACGAACAGGCCGGCGAGGCCGTCGAGGTACTTGCGTCCCTTGTCGTCCCAGACGTAGGTGCCCTCGCCCTTGACGATCGTCGGCACGGGGGAGTTCTCGTACGACGACATGCGGGTGAAGTGCATCCACAGGTGGTCGTAGGCGGTCTTGGAAAGGTCCTTCTGCGCCGGGTCGGCTGTCATCGGGTGCCCCAGGTGTAGGTCTGTTTCCGGAGCTTCAGGTAAACGAAGCTCTCGGTGCTCCGCACGCCGGGAAGCGCGCGGATGCGCTTGTTGATCATTTCGAGCAGGTGCTCGTCGTCCTCGCAGACCAGTTCGGCCAGGAGGTCGAACGAGCCTGCGGTGCAGACCACGTAGTCGACCTCGTCGAGGGCGGCCAACGCGTCGGCGACGGGTTCGATGTCGCCCTCGACCCGGATGCCGACCATCGCCTGGCGGGTGAAGCCGACGGTGAGCGGGTCCGTGACGGCGACGATCTGCATCACGCCCTGGTCGAGCAGCTTCTGGACACGCTGCCGCACGGCCGCCTCGGACAGGCCGACGGCCTTGCCGATGGCGGCGTACGGGCGGCGCCCGTCCTCCTGGAGCTGCTCGATGATCGCCTTGGAGGCGGCGTCGAGGGGAACGCTGGCGTTCCGGTCGCGGTTGGCCACGCGGCCACTGTGCCTGATCGTGTGCGTGTTCGCAAGCGTGGAAACTGCTGATTTCGTCGTGATCTTGGAAAACGTATGCGGATTTCATTGCCGAAGCGCACTCCGCCTGTCGATACCAGCAGTCGTGCGGCTACCCTGGCACCGTACGCGCGCGCCCCCGAGGGCCGCCGCGCGTACCGCCACCAGTGGACCGCGCCGCTCCGGGTGCGGCCACTCGGGACCCTTCGTACGCCGGACCCGCCGACGTACCATGGCGCCGGAATCTGCAACGCCGCAGGCCCAGACCGAGGAGAGATCCGTGAGCGACCTTCGCACGCTGCGCAACTACATCAACGGTGAGTTCGTCGACGCGGTCGACGGCCGCACGCTCGACATCGTCGACCCGACCACCGGCGAGGTGTACGCGACGTCGCCGCTGTCCGGTGCCGCTGACGTGGACGCCGCCATGGCCTCCGCCGCCGCCGCGTTCCCGATCTGGCGCGACGCCACCCCGAGCACCCGGCAGAAGCTGCTGCTCAAGATCGCCGACGCGGTCGAGGCCCGTGCCGACGAGATCGTCGACACCGAGGTGCGCAACACCGGCAAGCCCCGCGCGCTGACCCTCTCCGAGGAGATCGGCCCGATGGTGGACCAGATCCGGTTCTTCGCCGGTGCCGCCCGCATGCTGGAGGGCAAGGCCGCCGGTGAGTACATGGACGGGATGACCTCGATCATCCGCCGCGAGCCGGTCGGCGTCTGCGCCCAGGTCGCGCCGTGGAACTACCCGATGATGATGGCCGTCTGGAAGTTCGCCCCGGCCATCGCCGCGGGCAACGCCGTCGTGCTGAAGCCCTCCGACACCACCCCGGCCTCCACCGTGCTGCTGGCCGAGATCATCGGCGGCGTGCTCAAGGAGCTGGAGCTGCCGGCCGGCGTCTTCAACGTCATCTGCGGCGACCGCGAGACCGGCAGGCTGATGGTCGAGCACAAGACCCCGGCGATGGCCTCCATCACCGGTTCGGTGCGGGCCGGCATCTCGGTCGCCGAGTCCGCCTCCAAGGACGTCAAGCGCGTCCACCTGGAGCTGGGCGGCAAGGCCCCGGTCGTGGTCTTCGAGGACGCCGACATCGCCGAGGCCGTCGAGGGCATCTCGGTGGCGGGCTACTTCAACGCCGGCCAGGACTGTACCGCCGCCACCCGCGTGCTGGTCCACGAGTCGATCCACGACGCCTTCGTCGAGGCGCTGGCCAAGGCCGCGGCCGAGACCAAGACCGGCGGCGTGGACGACGAGGACGTGCTGTACGGCCCGCTGAACAACGCCAACCAGCTGAAGCAGGTCTCCGGCTTCATCGAGCGGCTGCCCGCCCACGCCAAGGTCGAGGCCGGCGGCCACCAGGTCGGCGACAAGGGGTACTTCTACGCCCCGACCGTCGTCTCCGGCCTGAACCAGGACGACGAGATCATCCAGAACGAGGTCTTCGGCCCGGTCATCACCGTGCAGAAGTTCACCGACGAGGACCAGGCCGTCGAGTACGCCAACGGCGTCGAGTTCGCGCTGGCCTCCTCGGTGTGGACCAAGGACCACGCCCGCGCCATGCGGATGTCGCGCCGCCTGGACTTCGGCTGCGTCTGGATCAACACCCACATCCCGCTGGTCGCCGAGATGCCGCACGGCGGCTTCAAGAAGTCCGGCTACGGCAAGGACCTGTCGGCGTACGGCTTCGAGGACTACACCCGCGTCAAGCACGTCATGACGGCGATCTGATCATCGGCTGAACCGACCATGGGCCCGGGTCTTCTCGACCCGGGCCCTTGTCTTTGCACCCTGTCGACGGTTGGCGCGACCGGCTGACACGATGGAACTGCCCTCCGGGGACGGGCCGGCCCTAGCCTTACCGGCATGAGCATCCCCACCGCTGACTCAGCCGCCGGCCAGGCCGTCAAGGCCGTCGACCGCGCGCACGTCTTCCACTCGTGGTCCGCCCAGGCGCTGATCGACCCCCTCGCGGTGGCCGGCGGCGAGGGCTCGTACTTCTGGGACTACGACGGCAACCGCTACCTCGACTTCTCCTCGCAGCTGGTCAACACCAACATCGGCCACCAGCACCCGAAGGTGGTCGCCGCGATCCAGGAGCAGGCGGCGAAGCTCTGCACCATCGCCCCCGGCTTCGCGGTCGAGGCGCGCAGCGAGGCCGCCCGGCTGATCGCCGAGCGCACCCCCGGCGACCTGGACAAGATCTTCTTCACCAACGGCGGCGCCGAGGCCAACGAGAACGCCATCCGGCTGGCCCGGCTGCACACCGGCCGGCAGAAGGTGCTGTCCACCTACCGCTCGTACCACGGCGCCACCGCCAACGCGATCGCCCTCACCGGCGACCCGCGGCGCTGGCCCAACGAGAGCGGCGTCTCCGGCGTGGTGCACTTCTGGGGACCGTACGCCTACCGCTCCAACTTCCACGCCGAGAACGAGGCGCAGGAGTGCGAGCGCGCGCTGGAGCACCTGGAGCAGGTGATCGCGTTCGAGGGGCCCGGCACCGTCGCGGCGATCATCCTGGAGACCGTGGTCGGCACCGCGGGCATCCTGGTCCCGCCGGCGGGCTACCTGGCCGGGGTGCGGGAGATCTGCGACCGCTACGGGATCGTGTTCATCCTGGACGAGGTGATGGCCGGCTTCGGCCGCACCGGCGAGTGGTTCGCCGCCGACCACTGGGGCGTCACCCCGGACCTGCTCACCTTCGCCAAGGGCGTCAACTCGGGCTACGTGCCGCTGGGCGGCGTGGCGATCAGCGCCGAGATCGCGGCCACCTTCGCCGAGCGGGCCTTCCCCGGCGGGCTCACCTACTCCGGCCACCCGCTGGCCTGCGCCTCCGCGGTGGCGACCATCACCACCATGGCGGAGGAGGGCATCGTCGAGAACGCCAGGCACATCGGCGAGACCGTGCTCGGCCCCGGCCTGCGCGAGCTGGCCGAGCGGCACCCGTCGATCGGCGAGGTCCGCGGCCTCGGCGTGTTCTGGGCGCTCGACCTGGTGAAGAGCCGGGAGACCCGCGAGCCGCTGGTGCCCTACAACGCGGCCGGCGCCGCCAACGCGCCGATGGCCGAGCTGGCCGCCGCCTGCAAGCAGCGCGGGCTCTGGCCGTTCGTCAACATGAACCGCTTCCACGTCGTCCCGCCGTGCACCGTCACCGAGGAGGAGGCCAAGACCGGCCTCGCGGTCCTGGACGAGGTGCTGTCGCTCACCGACGCGCACACTGTCTGACGTACCAACCAGGACGGCCCCGAGCACCCGCGTGCCCGGGGCCGTCCCACGCTCCGGAAGGCCGCTCATGCCCAGCAGCTCCACCCTGACCCGCCGTCCTCCCGCCTCCGGCCCCGTCCGCCGGCGTTCCGTGCTCGGCGGGGCCGCGCTGCTCGGCGCCGGCGCGCTGACCGGTTGCGGCATCCCGTCCGCGTACGTGGCCGAGGACCGCCGCTCGGCGCCGGACCGCTCGGAGGGCGACAAGCGGCTCGTCTTCTCCAACTGGACGCAGTACATCGACACCGACGACGCGGGCGGGCGCCCCACCCTGGACGCCTTCAGCGAGAAGACCGGGATCGCGGTCGGCTACACCGAGGACATCAACGACAACGACGAGTTCTTCGGCAAGATCAGCCCGGTGCTCACCCAGGGCGCCGCCCCCGGCCGGGACCTGATGGTGATCAGCGACTGGATGGCCGGACGGTACGTCTCGCTGGGCTGGGTGCAGGCCATGGACCGGGCCAACCTGCCCAACGTCACGGCCAACCTGGACCCCCAGCTCGCCGATCCCGCCTTCGACCCCGGGCGCCGGCGCAGCGTGCCGTGGCAGTCCGGGATCACCGGCATCGCCTACAACCGCAAGGCGCTCGGCCGGGAGATCAGGTCCACCGCCGACCTGTGGGCGCCCGACCTCAAGGGCCGGGTCACGCTGTTCGCCGGGCTGGACGAGGCGCTCGGGCTGCTGATGCTCTCCCAGGGCGCGGACATCGCGAAGTTCACCGACGACGACGCGCACCGGGCGATGGACCTGGTGCAGAGGACGGTGGACAGCGGCCACGTCCGGCGCTTCACCGGCAACGACTACACCAGCGACCTCGCCTCCGGTGCGGCGCTCGCCTGCCAGGCCTACTCCGGCGACGCCGTCCAGCTCACCGCCGAGAACCCGGACATCGAGTTCGTGGTGCCGGAGGAGGGCGGCGAGCTGTGGGCGGAGAGCCTGATGATCCCCAACCGGGCCGCCCACAAGCGCAACGCCGAGCTGCTGATCGACTACTACTACCAGCCCGAGGTGGCCGCCGAACTCGCCGCGTTCGTCCAGTACATCTGCCCGGTGCCGGCCGCCCGCGAGGTGCTGGCGGCCAGCGGCGACCAGGAGAAGGCCGAACTCGCCGAGAACCCGCTGGTGTTCCCGACCGACGGGATGCGCGCCCGGCTGCACACCATGCGCGACGTCACCTCGGCCGAGCGGCCCGAGCTGCACAAGGTCTGGGGGCGCATCACCGGCGTGTGACCGCTACCGCCGGACGGCGTCCAGGGCGAGCAGCGCCACGTGCAGGGAGAGGCAGGACTCCACCTGGTCGAGGTCGACGCCGAGGATCCGCTCGACCTTGTGCAGCCGGTCGTAGAAGGACGGCCGGGACAGGTGCGCGGCGTCCGCCGCGGCCGACTTGTTCCGGCCCTGCTCCAGGTAGATCCGCAGCATCTGCACCAACTGGCCGTTGTGCTCGGCGTCGTGGGCCAGCAGCGGGCCCAACTCCCGCTCCACGTACGTCTGCAGCCGGGCGTCGTCGCGCAGCAGGTGGAGCAGGCCGCGCAACCGGACGTCCGGCAGGCGGTAGTAGGAGGAGCTGCGGCCGCCGGGCGCGTCGTGCAGGGCGGCGTCGGCGACCTGGGTGGCCTCCAGCAGGGTGCGCCGGGCGTCGCGCACCGAGCCGACCGAGGAGCCGACCGCGACCACCGGGCCCGCCGGGTCGCCGCCCTCCCGTCCGGCCTCGGCGGACATCCGGCGCAGCGCGGCGGAGAGGGCGTCCAGCGAGGCGTGCTCGTCCTGCTGGGCGCCGAGCGTGATCAGCAGGCCGACGGCCTCGTCGTCCAGCGCGCCGACCAGGGCGGTCAGCCGACAGGCCCGGACCGCGCCGGCGGCCAGCTCGGTGAAGTCGCGCAGCCGGGCCTGCGCCTCCAACGCGGCCGGGATCGGTCCGCGCCGCTGCCGCAGCACCACGCCGACCAGTCGGCGGCCCTCCAGCGGGATGCCGAGGGCCTGGGCGCGCAGCGCCGCCTCCGAGACGGTGAGCGCGTGGGTGAGGATGCCGGACAGCAGGGTGCGGTGGGTCTGCCGCTCCAGGCTCTCCCGGTCGCGCACCACCAGCCGGTTGAGCGCCAGCGCGGAGGCGCCGCGCTCCAGCAGCATGGTGTGCGGGTGGGCCTCGCCCTCGGGCAGCGGGCCGGGCTCCTGCACCAGCACCAGTCGGCCCCAGTCCTGGCCGCGGGCTCCGACGGTGGTGACCAGCCAGCCGCTGCGCGGGTCGTGGCCGGTGCGCCCGGCCGGACGGACCCCGCGTGAGCGGCGTTCCCAGTCCTCCAGCACCTCGGCCTCCGGGCGTCCGGCGGCGTCGTGGGCGAGCACCTGGTGGGCCAGGTTCTCCAGGACGACCGGGGCGCCGGCCATCCGGGCCACCTGGCGGATCACCTCGGGCGGCTCGGCACCCTCCACCACCAGCTCGTTGAAGACCTGGTGGACCGACTCGGAGATCCGCAGCTGTTCCAGCTGGGCGTTGACCACCAGGGCGTGCACGGCCTCGGTGACGGCGACGAAGCGCAGTTCGCGGCGGAGCGTGATCAGCGGCAGTCCGCGCTGCTCGGCGGCGTTGACCAGGGCGCGGGGGAGCGAGTCGAAGTATCGCCGCCCGAACTCGACGACCAGGCCGGCCACCCCGACCTCGTCCAGCTCGCGCACGTAGCGGGCCAGGCCCTCGCGGTCCTCGGGCAGGGCGATGCCGGTGGTCAGCACCAGCTCGCCGCCGCGGAGCATCCCGGCGACGTCGGGCAGTTCGCTGACGTGGACCCAGCGGACCGGCCGCTCCAGGTGGTCGGCGCCGGCCACCACCTGGGGCAGGCCGCGCCGCATCACGTCGAGGTCGAGGACTCGGGCGACGGTGGGGAGCATCGCGGGCCTCCGGGGGCTGTGGAGAGCGGAGCCGGGGCTCCGGGCGTTCCGGTTTCGGGTGACGCGGTCAGGGTGTGCGGTCAGGCGTGGGTCAGGCGTGCGTCAGGCGTGGGTCAGGGTTGTGCAGTCAGGGTGTCAGGTAAATCATCCATCCCCCCGACGACCTGTTGCCCTGCCCGCACCCTTGCACCCTGTAAGGCCCTTCGTGCCGAGGTTGTCGAAGTGACCCTTGTCACCCCAACCCCGCAGCGGGCAAGGTCAGCGGGACCGCAGACCCCCACCGCGGACGCGTGACCCCGCAGCGGTCGAACCACGGCACTTGGAGGAACCAGATGGACCTGACCGACTTCGGCCCGGGCGCGCAGTACATCGCGGGACGCCAGACCCGGGGGAGCGGCGAACCCTTCCGGGTCGTCAACCCCGCCGACGGCAGCGTGGTCGAGCAGGTCGCGCTGGCCACCGCCGAGGACGTGGACACCGCCGTCGCCGCCGCCCGAGCGGCCCTGCCCGACTGGTCCTCGGCCACCCCCGGTGCGCGCTCCGAGGCGCTCACCCGGCTGGCCGCCGTCCTGGCCGGGGCGGCCGACGACCTGGCCCGGGTGGAGACGGCGCAGACCGGCAAGCCGGTCAAGCTGGCCACCGAGTTCGACGTGCCCGGCACCGTCGACAACGCCGCGTTCTTCGCCGGCGCCGCCCGCAACCTGGAGGGCAAGGCGGCCGGCGAGTACTCCGGCGACCACACCTCCTACGTGCGGCGCGAGGCGGTCGGCGTGGTCGGCTCGATCTCGCCGTGGAACTACCCGCTGCAGATGGCCGCCTGGAAGATCCTCCCGGCGATCGCCGCGGGCAACACCATCGTGCTCAAGCCGGCTGAGCTGACCCCGCTGACCTCGCTGATGTTCGCCCGCGCCTGCACCGCCGCCGGCATCCCGGACGGCGTGGTCAACGTGGTCACCGGCGCCGGGCGCACCGCGGGCGAGCACCTGGTCGGGCACCCGGACGTCGCGATGGTCTCCTTCACCGGCTCCACCGGCGTCGGCAAGCGGGTCGCCGAGATCGCCACCGCGGGCGTCAAGCGCACCCACCTGGAGCTCGGCGGCAAGGCCCCGTTCGTGGTCTTCGACGACGCCGACCTGGACGCCGCGGTGCACGGGGCGGTCGCGGCCTCGCTGATCAACGGCGGCCAGGACTGCACCGCCGCCACCCGCGCCTACGTCCAGCGCCCGCTGTACGACGCCTTCGTGGCCGGGGTGGCCGAGCTGTACGCGGCGATCCGGATCGGCGACCCGCTGAACCCGGGCACCGACCTCGGCCCGCTGGTCTCGTACGCCCACCGGGACCGGGTGGCCGGCTTCGTGGAGCGCGCCCGCTCGTACGCCACCGTGGTCACCGGCGGCCGGGCCCCGGAGAAGGGCCACGACGGTACCGACCTCACCCGGGGCGCGTACTACCAGCCGACCCTGATCACCGGCGCGGCCCAGGACAGCGAGGTCGTGCAGGGCGAGATCTTCGGCCCGGTGCTGGTCGTGCTGCCCTTCGACGGCGACGACGAGGGACTGCGGCTGGCCAACGACACCCCGTACGGCCTGGCCGCCTCCGCCTGGACGAGCAACGTGCACCGCTCGCTGCGCGCCACCCGGGAGATCGCGGCCGGCTGCGTCTGGGTCAACGACCACATCCCGATCATCAGCGAGATGCCGCACGGCGGCTACAAGGCGTCCGGCTACGGCAAGGACATGTCCCAGTACTCGCTGGACGAGTACACCCAGGTCAAGCACGTCATGTTCGACACCACCGCGGTGGCCCGCAAGGACTGGCACCGCACCGTCTTCGGAGACAGATAACCCCCGGACCAAGCGGGTGCCCCCACACCCCATCTCCCCCAGGAGGCCCGTTCCATGGCGTTCAACGAGCTCACCGACGGTCTGCCCGAACCGGTCCGAAGGGCCTGGGAACGCAGTCTGACCAGCGGCCGGGCCGCGTTCGGCCGCCGCACCCTGCTGCGCGCCGCCGCGCTGAGCGCCGGAGCGGGCACCCTGGCCGCCTGCGGCATCCCGGCGGCCCCCCGGGCGACCGGCGACTCGACCGCGAACGCCGCCAAGGACCTCTCGGAGACGCAGAAGGAGGTCGCCTTCTCCAACTGGCCGCTGTACGTGGACACGGACGAGAAGGACAAGGAGAAGCACGGCACCCTGGAGGCCTTCACCGAGGCCACCGGCATCAGGGTCAAGTACAACGAGGACGTCAACGACAACGTCGAGTTCTTCGGGAAGATCAAGCCGCAGCTGGCCTCCGGCCAGGACACCGGCCGCGACCTGATGGTGCTCACCGACTGGATGGCCGCCCGGCTGATCCGGCTCGGCTGGGTGCAGAAGCTCAACCCGGCGAACGTCACCACCGCGATCACCAACGTCGAGTCGCGCTTCCGCGCCCCCGACTGGGACCCGGGGCGGCTCTACTCCTACCCGTGGGCCGGCATCCAGACCGTCGTCGCGTACAACCGGAAGGCGACCAGGGGGAAGGAGGTCACCAGCGTCTCCCAGCTGCTGGACGACCCCGACCTCAAGGGCCGGGTCACCTTCCTCTCCGAGATGCGCGACAGCATCGGGATGGTCCTGCTGGACCAGGGCAGGAGCACCGAGAGGTTCACCGCCGACGACTACGACGGCGCGGTCGCCCGCCTCCAGAAGGCCGTCGACAGCAAGCAGATCCGTCGCTTCACCGGCAACGACTACGGCCAGGAGCTCTCCGCCGGCGACATCGCGGCCTGCATCGCCTGGGGCGGCGACCTGATCCAACTGCGCGCCGACAACCCGGACATCGAGTTCGTCATCCCGGAGAAGGGCTACATCGCCTCGACCGACAACATGCTGGTCCCGGCCAGGGCCCAGCACAAGGCGAACGCGGAGAAGCTGATCGACTTCTACTATCAGCCGAAGATCGCGGCGCAGCTGGTCGCGGGCATCGGCTTCGTCTCCGCCGTCACCGGGATGAAGGACGAGCTCGCCGGCATCGCCCCGGACACCGCGGCCAACCCGCTGGTCGTACCCACCCCCGAGATGGCGGGCAAGGCGCACGTGTTCCGCACGCTCTCCGAGAGCGAGGAGAGCGACTTCGAGCAGAAGTTCTCCAAGCTCATCGGCGCCTGACCCCCGCTCCCGGCAGAGAATCCCAGGAAGACACCACCCCATGACAGACCAGCAGCGCGACGCGGCCGTCGGCGGCGACGTCCGGCTCACCGGCATCGGCAAGACCTACGGCTCCTTCACGGCCGTCCACCCGCTCGACCTGACCGTCCCGCAGGGCTCGTTCTTCGCCCTGCTCGGCGCCTCCGGCTGCGGAAAGACCACCACCCTGCGCATGATCGCCGGCCTGGAGGAGCCCACCAGCGGCACCGTCCTGATCGGCGGCCAGGACGTCACCGCCCTGCCCCCGTACAAGCGGCCGGTGAACACCGTCTTCCAGAGCTACGCGCTCTTCCCGCACCTGGACATCTTCGAGAACGTCGCCTTCGGCCTGCGCCGGCGCGGCAGGAAGGACGTCAGGAAGCAGGTCGAGGAGATGCTGGAGCTGGTCGAGCTCGGCCAGTACGCCCGGCGCAAGCCGCACCAGCTCTCCGGCGGCCAGCAGCAGCGCGTCGCGGTCGCCCGCGCACTGATCAACCACCCGCAGGTGCTGCTCCTGGACGAGCCGCTCGGCGCGCTCGACCTCAAGCTCCGCCGCCAGATGCAGCTGGAGCTCAAGCGGATCCAGACCGAGGTCGGCATCACCTTCGTGCACGTCACCCACGACCAGGAGGAGGCCATGACCATGGCCGACACCATCGCGGTGATGAACGGCGGCCGGGTCGAGCAGCTGGGCGCCCCCGCCGACCTGTACGAGAACCCCGCCACCACCTTCGTGGCCAACTTCCTCGGCCAGTCCAACCTGCTGCCCGCCGAGGTCACCGGCACCGAGGGCGGCGACCTGCTGCTCAGCGCGGCCGGCGCCCGCCTCGCGGTGCCGAAGGCGCGCTGCGCCACCGACGCCAAGCGCGTCCACCTGGGCGTGCGCCCGGAGAAGATCACCATCACGCACGCCTCCGAGCAGGTCGCCGACGGCCGCAACCGGCTGGTCGGCACGGTGCTCGACTCCAGCTTCATCGGCGTCTCCACGCAGTACGTGGTGCGCACCGACGGCGGCCAGGAGGTCACCGTCTTCGAGCAGAACATGGAGCGCGACGCGCGGATCGTCCCCGGCGCGGCCGTCCAACTGCACTGGAACCCGGCGCACTCCTTCGCCCTGGACGCCGCCCAGGCGATCGACGCGGGCACCGCGGAGGAGGCCGCATGACCACCACCACCCCGGCCGCGCCACCCCGGGTCGTACCGCCGGCGGAACCGGCGCCGAAGCCCAGGCGCAAGCTCGCCCCGTACTGGCTGCTGCTGCCCGGCATCGCCTGGCTGGTCGTCTTCTTCGCCGTCCCGCTGGTCTACCAGGCGTCGACCTCGCTGCAGAGCGGCTCGCTCGAAGAGGGCTTCAAGGTCACCTGGCACATATCGACCTACTGGGACGCCCTGGTCGAGTACAGGTGGCACTTCCTGCGCTCGTTCTCCTACGCGGCCGTCGCCACCGTGCTCTGCCTGGCCGTCGGCTACCCGCTCGCGTACACGATCGCCTTCAAGGCGAGCAAGCGCTGGCGCAACGTCATCCTCATCCTGGTCATCGCGCCGTTCTTCACCAGCTTCCTGATCCGCACGCTGGCCTGGAAGACCATCCTGTCCGACGGCGGCCCGGTGGTCGGCGCGCTGAACGCGCTGCACGTCCTGGACGTCACCAACCTGCTCGGCCTGACCAGCGGCGACCGGGTGCTGGCCACGCCGCTCGCCGTGGTCTGCGGCCTGACCTACAACTTCCTGCCGTTCATGATCCTGCCGCTGTACACCTCGCTGGAGCGGATCGACCCGCGCCTGCACGAGGCGGCCGGCGACCTCTACGCCCGGCCGTTCACCACCTTCCGCAAGGTCACCTTCCCGATCTCGCTGCCGGGCGTGGTCGCGGGCACCCTGCTGACCTTCATCCCCGCCTCCGGCGACTACATCAACGCCCAGCTGCTGGGCTCGCCGAGCGAGCAGATGGTCGGCAACGGCATCCAGAAGCAGTTCCTGAACGTGCTCGACTACCCCACGGCCGCCGCGCTGAGCTTCATCCTGATGGCCCTGATCCTGGGCATGGTGACGGTCTACATGCGCAAGGCCGGGACGGAGGATCTGGTCTGATGTCCCGGATTTCCAAGTGGATCCGCGCCCACCTGGTGGTGCTGGCCGGCCTGCTGGCCCTCGCCTACCTGGTGCTGCCCAACCTGGTCGTGCTCGCCTTCTCGTTCAACAAGCCGGTGGGCAAGTTCAACTACGAGTGGAACGAGTTCTCCACCGACGCCTGGACCAACCCCTGCGGCGTGGCCGACATGTGCCAGTCGCTCTCGCTCAGCCTGCAGGTCGCGGTGCTCGCCACCGTCGGCGCCACCGTGCTCGGCACCATGGTCGCCTTCGCGCTGGCCCGCTACCGCTTCCGCGGCCGCTCGGCCGCCACCGCGATGATCTTCCTGCCGATGGCCATGCCCGAGGTGGTCATGGCCGCCTCGCTCGGGACGCTCTTCCTCAACATGCGCATCCCGTTCGGGTTCACCACCATCCTCATCGCCCACATCATGTTCTGCCTCAGCTTCGTGGTGACGGCGGTCAAGGCGCGCGTGATGAGCATGGACCCGAGGCTCGAACAGGCCGCCCAGGACCTCTACGCGACCCCCGTCCAGACCTTCCTGAGGGTCACCCTGCCGCTGGCGGCGCCCGGCATCGCGGCGGGCGCGCTGCTCAGCTTCGCGCTCTCCTTCGACGACTTCATCATCACCCAGTTCAACTCGGGGCCGACCACGGTCACCTTCCCGATGTTCGTCTGGGGCGCCTCGCAGCGCGGCATCCCGGTGCAGGTGAACGTCATCGGCACCGCGATGTTCCTCGCCGCCGTCCTGCTGACCGTCGTCGGCCAGTGGCTGGGCAACCGCCGGAAGGCCACCGTCTGACATACGGTCGACGACGGTGGCCAGTACAACCATCACCTATTCGTAGAAAGTGGCTGATAATGCATGGACTCCGCCCGCGCACTCAGTGACGCCAGGCCCACCCCCTTCTGGCTGGAGGATCCCGGCCGGCCGGCGGCACTGCCCGCCCTGGTCGGCGACACCACCTGCGACCTGCTGGTCGTCGGCGGCGGCTACTCCGGCCTGTGGACCGCCCTCATCGCCAAGGAGCGCGACCCCTCGCTGGACGTCGTGCTGGTCGAGGGCAACGAGGTCGGGTGGGCCGCGTCCGGGCGCAACGGCGGGTTCTGCGCGGCCAGCCTGACCCACGGCTTCGGCAACGGCCTGGACCGCTGGCCGTCCGAACTGGCCCAGCTGGAACGCCTCGGTGCCGCCAACCTCGACGGCATCGAGGCCACCCTCAAGCGCTACGGCATCGACGCCGAGTGGGAGCGCACCGGCGAGATCGACATCGCCACCCAGCCCCACCAGGTCGAGGAGCTCCACGAGATCGCCGAGGCGGTCGCCCGGTACGGCTTCGACATCACCGTCCTGGACGCCGACCAGCTGCGCGCCGAGGTCGACTCGCCGACCTTCCTCGGCGGCCTCTGGGACAAGGAGGGCGTGGCGATGGTCCACCCCGCCAAGCTCGCCTGGGGCCTCAAGGACGCCTGCCTGGGCCAGGGCGTGCGGATCTTCGAGCACACCCGGGCCACCGACCTGCGGGAGCACGGCAGCGGTATGGCCGTCCGCACCCCGTACGGCCGGGTCTTCGCCCGCAAGGTCGCGCTCGGCACCAACGTGTTCCCGTCGCTGCTCAAGCGGGTCCGCCCGTACGTCGTCCCGGTGTACGACTACGCGCTGATGACCGAGCCGCTCGGCGAGGAGCAGCTCGCCGCGATCGGCTGGCGCGGGCGGCAGGGCCTCGGCGACAGCGCCAACAAGTTCCACTACTTCCGGCTCTCCGCCGACAACCGGATCCTCTGGGGCGGCTACGACGCGGTCTACCACTTCGGCGGCCAGGTCCGGCACGAGTACGACCAGCGGCCGGAGACCTTCCGCACCCTGGCCGACCACTTCTTCCGTTGCTTCCCGCAGCTGGAGGGCCTGCGCTTCACCCACGCCTGGGGCGGCGCGATCGACACCTGCAGCCGGTTCTCGGCGTTCTTCGACACCGGGTACCGGGGCAAGGTCGCGTACGCGGTCGGCTACACCGGGCTCGGCGTCGGCGCGACCCGCTTCGGCGCCGAGGTGATGCTCGACCTGCTGGCCGGCGAGCGCACCGAGCGCACCTCGCTGGAGATGGTGCGCAGCAAGCCGCTGCCGTTCCCGCCCGAGCCGGTGCGCTGGGCCGGGATCGAGCTCACCACCCGGTCGCTGGAGCGGGCGGACCGCAACGGCGGCCACCGCAACCTCTGGCTGCGCACCCTCGACCGGCTGGGGCTCGGCTTCGACAGCTGAAACGCTGAAATGCCGAACCGCTGATCTGCCGAAACCGCTGAACCGTTGAAACCGTTGAAACCGCTGAAAGCACGAACGCCCGTAGCCGGGTGCCCCTAGTCGTGTAATCGGGACCCGCCGTCCGCCTCTCCCTGGTGACGGCGGGTCTCGCTCTTCCCGCCGTCTCCGAACAGTACGAACGGCAAGAAGCGGGGACACGACATGGAGACCACCGGACTGCACTGGCTCGCCCAGGCGGCACCGGACCCGGAGGCCTTCCGGGACCAGTGGGAGCGCACCGGGCTGGGCCTGGTGCTGCTGCCGGCCGGCCGGCGCTGGGACGTCCTCTCCGTCCCCGGCCGGCTCGGGCACCCGGCCGTGGAGGTCCTGGACCCGCGCACCCGCGGTCCGGTCCTCACCGACTTCGGGGGCGGGCAGGTCAGCTTCCTGGTCCCCGTCGGCACCGCCGCCCGCTGGATCGGCACCGGCGTGCGCGGTGCGGGGGAGGGCACCTGGATCGTCGTCCCGCACCCCGGGCGCAGCAGCCGGGGCGTGCGCTGGCTGGTCCCGCCGGACGGTTCCGGGCGGCTCAACGACCCGGTCCTGCTGGAGCTCGCCCTGCACGAGGC
>NZ_JBHVET010000100.1:0-16271 GCF_042802135.1 Kitasatospora sp. NPDC057512 | reverse complement strand
GGTCCGAATCCGGACGGGCCCTTCCGCGTTCGCGGGCGTCAGCGCGAGCGGCGCGACAGCCGCTCGACGTCCAGCAGGACCACCGCGCGGGCCTCCAGCTTCAGCCAGCCGCGGCCGGCGAAGTCGGCGAGCGCCTTGTTGACCGTCTCGCGGGAGGCGCCGACCAGCTGGGCCAGCTCCTCCTGGGTGAGGTCGTGGGCGACGTGGATGCCCTCCTCGGACTGCACGCCGAACCGGCGGGAGAGGTCCAGCAGGGCCTTGGCGACGCGGCCGGGCACGTCGGAGAAGACCAGGTCGGACATCACGTCGTTGGTGCGGCGCAGGCGGCGGGCGATGGCCCGCAGCAGCGCGATGGAGACCTCGGGGCGGGCGTGCAGCCAGGGCTGGAGGTCGCCGTGGCCGAGGCCCAGCAGCTTGACCTCGGTCAGCGCGCTGGCGGTCGCGGTGCGCGGGCCCGGGTCGAACAGCGACAGCTCGCCGATCATCTCGCTGGGGCCGAGCACGGCGAGCATGTTCTCGCGGCCGTCCGGGGAGGCGCGGTGCAGCTTGACCTTGCCCTCCGCCACGACGTACAGCCGGTCGCCCGGGTCGCCCTCGTGGAACAGCGACTCCCCACGGGCGAGGGTGACCTCGGTCATGGAAGCGCGCAGCTCGCCGGCCTGTTCGTCGTCGAGTGCCGCGAAGAGTGCGGCGCGCCGCAGAACGTCGTCCACGTGCTTCCTCCTTCTCGGCCGTACGGCGGGTGGGCCGTCCGGCGCAAGTTCCGTTCAGTGTTCTGCATCACCAAGCATGGCGCATGTCGCTCCGATCATATGAGGAGGGGGTGTGTCGGGGTGTGCGGTGCGGGGCCATTCGTACCGGCGGACCACGGGTCGGGCCCGGGAACGGGAGGCCTCCGGCGGTTGTCGATCGAACTCTTGTCCGTCCGACTCGAACGGGGAATCGCCCTCATCGTGCGGAGTCCGGTGCCCGGCGCCCGCAGGCATATGTTTCACGGATAAATTACCTGTTAATCTTTTGTGCATGGTCACCACCGCCCAGTTCCGCCAGGCGCTTCGGGTCGGTCCGGCCGGGGATGGCTGGCACAAGCCCGCGCTCAGCGCCGTGGTCACCCTCGGCGCGCTCAACCTCACCCTGCTCGGCCTCGGCCGGCTCGACCTCGCCCTCTACACCTCGGCCGGCGGCCTGGGCGCGCTGTACGGGCACGGCCTGCCGTACCGGGCCCGGGCCCGGATGCTGGTCGGCGTGTTGCTCGGGACCGTGCTCAGCACCGGCGCCGCCCTCACCGCCGCCGCGCTGACCCGCGACGCCGCCGTCCTGGTCGCGGTGGCGGCGGTGCTCGCCGCCCTGCACAAGCTGCTCTGCGACGCCGCCCGGGTCGGCCCGCCCGGCAGTCTGATCATCACCTTCACCTCCTCCAGCTGCGCCTTCGTCCCGCAGCGACTCGGTGAGGTCCCGCCGCACCTGGCGCTCACCGCGCTCGGCGCCGCACTGGCCTGGCTGGTCTGCATGGCCCCGGCCCTGGTGCGCCCGTACGGGCCCGAGCGGATCGCCACCGCCCGCGCCCTGGAGGCCGCGGCCCGGCTGCTGCGGACCGGGCCCGGCCGGCCGGACGCCCCAGCCCGCACCGCCCTGGTCGGCGCGGTCGAGGCGGCCCGGCAGAGCCTCGCGCTCTCCATCCCGGCCAGGCGGCGCGCCCTCGGCGACGCGCCCGAGCGGCTGCTGGTGCGCGCGGAGGCCGCGCTCGTCGGCCCGGCCCGGCCCGAGGACGCCGCGCGGTACCTCGGCTGGGCCCGCGACCTCCGGCGCGGCCGTCCGCTGCCGTCGCTCGACCTCACCGAGGCCGAAGCGGCGGAGGCGGCCGAGACGGTGGCCGCGGCCGCCCGCCGGCCCGGCCCCCGGCCGCCGCTGCGGCGGGCACTGCGACCGGGTTCGGCGCTGCTGCCGATCGCGCTGCGGGTCGCGGTCGGCTGCGTCGCCGCCGGGTGGCTCTCGCTGGCGCTCGGCGTCGGCCGGCCGTACTGGGCGGTGGTCACCGCGGCCTCGGTGTTCCAGGCCAACAGCACGCTGTCCTGGCAGCGCGCGCTGCAGCGGGTGCTGGGCAACCTGCTCGGCCTGCTGCTGTTCACCGCCGCGCTGCCCGTCGCCCACTCGGGCCCGGTGGCGCTGATCGGGCTCGGGCTGCTCTGCCAGTTCGGCGCGGAGGCGACGATCGCCCGCAGCTACTGGCTGGCGACGGTCTTCGTGACCCCGATGGCGCTGCTGATGACGGAGTTCGCGGGCCCGCAGCAGGCCGGGACGCTGGTCGCCGACCGCTGGCTGGACACCTGCGTCGGCGCGCTCGCCGGCCTCGCGGCCTGCCTGCTGGTCACCAACCGCCGCACCGCCGCCCGGCTGGCCCGCGCCCTGGCCGGAGCCGAGGCCGCCGGCCACCGGGCCCTGGCCGCCGTCTCCGCCGTCTCCGCCGTCTCCGCGGCGAGCGCCCCGGAGGCGCGCGCCGCCCGTACCGGCCTCGCCACCGCCCTGCTGGAACTGCGCGAGGCCACCGACACCGCCGCCGGCGAGTGGCGCCGCCCCGCCCTCCCGCACCAGCGCGCCGCCGCCACCGAGCAGCGGGCCCACCACCTGCTGGCCGCCCTGCTGGAACGCCGCGGCCGCGGGGACCTGCCGGACACGCCCTAGGATCGACAGGGTCGAAGCCGACCGGCAGGCCGCAGAACGGGAGCAGCACGCGTGGAGGACGTCGTCGCAGGTGTGCTGCGCCAGTGGGAGCGGGCCTACCCGGGGCTGGACACCGGTCCGATCGCCGTCCTGGGCCGGATCAACCGCTGCGCCGCCCTGCTCCAGCAGACCCCCGACCCGCTCACCCGGGCCGGCCTCACCCGCGCCGAGTTCGACATCCTCGGCGCCCTGCTCCGCCTCGACCGCGAGCTGACCCCCACCCAGCTCGCCCGGGAGAGCTTCGCCTCCGGCGCGGCCGTCACCAAGCGCCTGCGGCTGCTGGAGGAGCGCGGCCTGGTCAGCCGCCGCACCGACGACCGGGACCGCCGGGTCGCCCACCTCGCGCTCACCGAGCAGGGCCGCACCCTGGTGGACGGGCTGATCCAGGAGCTGGTCGCCTACGACCGCGCCCTGCTGGCCGGCCTCACCCCCGCCGAGCAGGACCGGCTCGCCGAGGCCCTCAGCGGCCTGCTGAACAGCCTGGAGGGGACGATCGGCCGCACCCCGGGCTGAGTCGGCGGGCCCTGGCTGCTGGCTCGACGGACTCCGACGGAGCGTCAACGGCGCTTCCCCGGTGGGAAAGTATGCTCGCGGTGCGGCGGCGCGTCGGGTACGAAGCGGGCTCCGTACGTCGCGTGCGGCGTGTCGAGTCGTCTACCGGGAGCTCCCCTTGGGCCACAGCGCGGACCGAACCGGCGGCGATCGTTTCCGGCCGAAGCGCCCGGGCGGCCCGGCCGACCCCCTCGCGCGGCTCACCCGGGGCATCGTGGCCGCGATCGCCGTCGGCTTCTGCGCCGCCTCGGCGGTGGCCACGGTCCGCAACCACGACGGTCTGGCCTACCAACTACCCGCCGTCGCCCTCCTGTTGGTCCTGCTCGGCTTCCAGCTCGGGCACGCCGGCCCGTGGCGCCTGGCGCGGCGCTGGTGGCCGTGGAGCCTGGTCGCCCACGGGGTGCTCACCTACCTGCCCTTCCTGCTCCTCGACGGGACGTGGGTCGGCATCCCCGGCTCCTTCGCGGGATCGGTGCTGCTGACCGTCGCGGCGCCGCGCTCCTGGGCGCTGGCCGCCGCGCTGGTGGCCGCCCAGTACCCGATCTGCGCGGCGCTGGGCGGGAACACCGGCCAGTGCGTCAACGCGTCGGTGTCCACCGCCGTGGGCGGCATCGTGGTGTACGGGGTGGCCCGACTCGCCGACCTGATCGCCGAGTTGCGGGCGGCCCGTACCGAGCTGGCCGAGCTCGCGGTGGACCGGGAGCGGCTGCGCTTCGCGCGCGACCTGCACGACCTGCTCGGCTCCAGCCTCTCGGTGGCGGCGCTGAAGTGCCAGCTCGTCGAGCGGCTGGCCGGGGAGGACCCGGAGCGGGCCCGCGCGGAGCTCGCCGAGGTGTCGGCGCTGGTGCGACAGGCGATGGCGGACACCCGCCGGCTCTCCAGCGGCGACGTCCGGATGTCCCTGGCGCGGGAGGCGAGTTCGGCGGTCGCGGCGCTGCGGGCGGCCGGGATCGAGGTCGAGGCCGAACTGGACTGCGAGGGGCTGCGGCCCGAACTCGACGCGGTGCTGGCCACCGTGCTGCGCGAGGCGGTCACCAACCTGCTGCGGCACAGCGCGGCCCGGTGCTGCGGGATCCGGGTCGGCCGGGACGACCTCGGTGCGGTGCGCCTGGTGGTCTCCAACGACGGTGTTCCGGACGAACCCGGCGACGTACCAAGAGAGTTGGGCGAGCCCCCGGACGAACCGGGCGGCGCGCCGCGGGTACCGGGAGGCGGGCGCGGCATCGGGAACCTCACCGAGCGGCTGCGGTCGGTCGGCGGCCGGCTGACCTCCGAGCGGGACGGAGCGGGCTGGTTCCACCTCGCGGCCGTCGTCGAGGCCGCGCCCGCCGGGTCGACCGCCCGCGCCGCCTGACCGGTCCGCCTGCCCCCGTACGACGGGCCGGTCCGCGCGGCCCGGCTACTCGCGCATCCCCATCGCCTCGGCCGGTTCCCGCCGCAGCGCCAGCCAGGTGGTCAGCAGGACGGTGCCCGCCCCCAGCAGCGCCGTCCCGCCCAGCACCGCGGCCGCCCAACTCCCGGGCGGCACGGGCCAGGACGGTCCGCCGAGCGCCAGGCTGACCGGGACCAGGACGGCGGCGGTGACCGCCGTGCCGAGGACGAGCGCCACGGCGACCGTGATCCCGCCCTCCCAGGCCATCATCCGCAGCACCTGGCGGCGCGTGGTCCCCACCAGCCGCAGCAGCGCGAACTCGCGCAGCCGCTCGGACGTGGCCATCACCATGGTGTTGACGACGGAGATGGCGGTGAACAGGCTGATGACGCCGAGCAGCAGCCGGGCCACCGCGGTGGCCGCCTCCTGCTGATGCCGGCGTGCCGCGTCGTAGTCGGCCCGGTCGCTGATCCGGGCCATCGGGTAGGCCGAGGTGAGCCCCTGGAGTTCCCGGGTCACCTGCCCAGGGTCGGCACCGGGGGCCGTGCGGACCAGCACGGTCGGGGCGAGCAGGTCCGGCAGGTGGGCGGCGGCGAATCCGGTGGGCAGCAACGCGTCGGCGAAGTGGTCCTCGCGCTCGTAGACGGCCGCCACCGTGGCGGTGCTGTCGCTGCCGTCCTCCCAGCGGATCCGGACCGGGGCGCCGACGCCGGCCTTGAGGCGGGAGGCCGTCCGCTGCCCCAGGGCGATGCTCTCGCCGCGCAGCCGGTCCAGCGAGCCGGCCGTCACCCCGGGGTCGACCAGCTGTTCCAGCCCCTGCGGGTCCACGATCCGGGCGTCCGCCCCGTAGGAGGCGCCGACGTCCGCCGCGGAGCCCGAGGACACCATGACGAAGCCGGGGACCAGGCCGCCGGCCGCCCCGACACCGGGCAACCCGCGGACGGCTTCGGTGAATTCCGTCGGCAGTCCGATTCCCCTTGCCTGGGCCACGTGGTCGGCCAGCAGCCGTCGGCCCTCCTCGGCCGCGCCGGCCTGTGCCTTGACGACCGGGACGAACAGCATGCTGCCGTTGAAGGCCACCGCCAGCACCAGCGGGGTGACGGCGGCCGCGAAGCGGCGGGGCTGGGCCCGCAGGGAGGCGGAGGCGAGGAACCCGGCGACCGGGAAGAGCAGGCCCACCGGCCCGCCGATCACCACACTGGCGACCCGGCCGATCACCGGCCCGAGCAGGGCCACCCCGAGCAGCAGCGGCACCACCATGCCCTCGGCCGTACCGGCCCCGTCGCGGCCGCCCGTCGAGTGGGCCAGCACCACGCCGCAGACGGCGAGCGTCGCCAGCCCGAGGCAGGCACGGATCCGGCCGATCCGCGGCGGCGGCGCCGAGGCGTCGCGCAGCGCCCGGGTGGGTTCGACCCGGGAGGCCCGGCGCGCGGCGGCCCGGACGGCCAGCTGGGCGGTGACGACGGTGCCGCCGAGGACGACCAGCGGGGCGGTCGGCCCGACGTGCAGCGGCACGTCCGGGCCGATCACCCCGCGGTCGACCAGTACGTCCCGCAGCAGCGCGGCGAGGCCGGTCCCGACCGGGAGGCCGACGACCGCGGCCGCGAGGGTCAGCACCAGCGTCTCCAGCGCGATCATCCGCCGCACCTGCCCGGTGGTGGCGCCGACCGCCCGCAGCAGGGCCATCTCGCGCAGCCGCTGCTGGACGGAGAGCGCGAGCGCCCCGGCCACCACGAAGGTCGAGACGAGCAGCGACAGGACGCCCATCGTCCCGGCGAGCGAGGAGAGGCCGTCCCCGGGCCCGGACGTGCCGGTGAGCTCCAGCTCGCCGCGCTCGTCGCCGGTGTGCACCCGGGGCCCGGACCAGTCCGGCTCGCCGTCGCGGGCCCGTGCCTCGGCGAGCGCCCGCCGCGCCTGCTCGGCCAGCGCCCGCGGGTCGGCCCCCTCCGTGACGGTGAGCCCGATCGCGTCCGCGCCGGTCGTCGTCCCGGCGAGCCGGGCGGCCTGCCCGGGACTGAAGAAGAGCGCGCTCTGGCGGGACAACTCCCGTGGCGGCGCGGCCAGTCCGGACACGGTGTAGTCGCGCGGCGCCCCGGTGGTGGCCAGCCGTACGGTGCCGCCGGGCGCGACCCCGGCGCGGGCGGCCGTCGCGGTGTCGAGTACCACCTCGTCCGGCCCGGCCGGGGCGCGGCCGGAGGCCAGCCGGAACGGGGCGAGGGCGGCGCTCGTCCAGGAGTGCCCGAGCGAGGGGCCGCCCCGCGGTCCGGACAGGACCTGCCCGTCGGCGGTGGCCACGGCCGCCGGGAAGGAGACCTCGGGGAGGGCGGCGGAGACACCGGGCAGTTCGGCGAGTGCGCCGGTCAGCGGTCCGGCGTCCGGGATGCGATGGCCGTCGCCGATCACGACGGGGGCCGCGGCGTACCGTTCGGTGGGCGTGCCCGCGCGCAGGCCGGACTCCAGCAGGACCCCGCAGGCGGTGGTCAGGACCAGGGCGCAGAGGAGCGCGGTGAAGGCGCCGACGAAGCCCGCCTTCCGGGCCCGTACCGTCCGCCAGGCCAGCTTCCACACGTGGCTCAGCCCCCCGCTGGTACGCCCTCGACGACATCGCGAGCCTAGCTCCGGGTGCTTCGGCCGGAATTCCCTACGTGGACGAAGGAAGGCCTCGGTGAGCCGCGCCGTGGGCCGTCCGCGGCCGGATCCATGGGAAACGCACGGTCCGTCAAGCCGTCAAGCCGTGGATCCGGTGATCCGGTGCCCCGACACCTCCGGGTTGACGGGTCACCGGGAGCGATCCGGACCCACCGTCGGCAGCCAGCCCATCTCCTCGGCGATCCGGATCGCGTCGACCCGGCCGCGCCCGCCGGTCTTGGCCACCGCGGCGGCCAGGTGGTTGCGCGCGGTGCCCGTCGAGACGAACAGCCGGGCGGCGATCCCGCTGACGGAGTCCCCCCGCGCCGCGAGCCGCAGCACCTCCGACTCCCGGGGCGTCAGCGGGTTCTTCCGGGTGTCCAGGGCGGCCAGCGCCAGCTCCGGGTCGACGACGCGCTCACCGGCGGCCACCTTCCGGATCGCCGCGGCCAGCTCCCGGGCCGGGGCGTCCTTCCCGAGGAAGCCGAGCGCACGGGCGGAGAGCGCGGCGCGCAGGTGGGCGGGTCGCACCAGTCCGGTGAGGATCAGTGTCCGGCAGCCGGGGAGCTTCTCGTGCAGTTCGGCGGCCGCCCGCAGCCCGTCCAGTCCGGGCAGGTCGATGTCGAGCACCGCGACGTCCGGGCGCACCTCCAGGGCGGTCGGCACCACCAGGTCCCCGCGCTCCACGTCGGCGACGACCTCCAGGTCCTCCTCGTACGCGAGGAGGGCCATCAGCGCACCGCGCACCATGCTCATGTCCTCTGCCAGCAGGACCCTGATCATCCGCACTCTCCCCCTGTCAGGTGACGGCCACGGGCGGAGTTCATTAGACAACAGGCCTTGCCAGGGCCGGTTTCCGTGCTTGATCGGCCCCGAGCGGTCCTCCGGTCGGCGTAGCCTTCGTGCATGGCAGAGAGCAAGGTCCGGAAGGCCGTGGCGAAGAAGCCGGTGGCGAAGACGGCGGCGGTGAAGCCGAGGAAGCCGGAATCGCACCTGGCGATGGTGCGGCGGGCCCGGCGGATCAACCGCGAGCTGGCGGAGCTGTACCCGTACGCGCACCCGGAGCTGGACTTCGAGAACCCCTTCCAACTGCTGGTGGCCACCGTGCTGTCGGCGCAGACCACCGACCTGCGGGTGAACCAGACCACCCCGGCGCTGTTCGCGAAGTACCCGACGCCGGAGGACATGGCGGCGGCGAACCCGGAGGAGCTGGAGGAGGTCATCCGCCCGACCGGTTTCTTCCGGAACAAGGCGAAGTCGCTCATCGGCCTGTCGATAGCGCTGCGCGACGAGTTCGGCGGGGAGGTCCCCGGTCGGTTGGCCGACCTGGTGACCCTGCCCGGCGTCGGCCGCAAGACCGCCAACGTCGTCCTCGGCAACGCCTTCGGGGTCCCCGGCATCACCGTGGACACCCACTTCGGGCGGCTGGCCCGCCGGTTCGGCTGGACCACCGAGGACGACCCGGTGAAGGTCGAGGCGGCCGTCGCCGAGATCTTCCCGAAGTCGGAGTGGACGATGCTCTCGCACCGGGTGGTCTTCCACGGCCGCCGGATCTGCCACTCCCAGAAGCCCGCCTGCGGCGCCTGCCCGATCGCGCCGCTCTGCCCCTCGTACGGCGAGGGGGAGACCGACCCGGAGAAGGCACGCAAGCTGTTGAAGTACGAGATGGGCGGCCAGCCCGGGCAGCGGCTGCGGCCGCCGGCCGACTTCCCCGGGGAGGCGGCGGCCCGTGCGGACGCCGCCGTCCACCACGGACAGGTCGCGGACCTGGCGGTGGACGCGTGAGCGGGCGGTGCGGGCACCCCGGGCCGGAGGCCGGGGGAGTCGCGCGGGGCATCGAGCTGGACGGGCTGCCGGCCTGGCTGGAGCCGGTCCGGGAGGCGGCCGAGCGGGTGATGCCGGAGCAGCTGAGCCGCTTCCTGCCACCGGCCGAGGGCGGCCGTCCGGCGGCCGTGCTGATGCTGTTCGGCGAGGGCCCGCAGGGGCCGGACCTGCTGCTGATCGAGCGGGCCCGCTCGCTGCGCTCGCACGCCGGGCAGCCGTCCTTCCCGGGCGGCGCGCTGGACCCGGAGGACGGCGATCCGAACGGCCCGGGCCCGATCGCGGCGGCGCTGCGCGAGGCCTGGGAGGAGACCGGCCTGGACCCGGCCGGAGTGCAGGTGTTCGCGGAGCTGCCCCGGCTGTACATCCCGGTGAGCAGCTTCGTGGTGACCCCGGTGCTCGGCTGGTGGCGCGAGGAGTCGCCGGTGCGCCCGGTGGACGCGGCCGAGACCGGCGCGGTGTTCCGGGTCACCGTCGCGGAGCTGGCGGACCCGGCGAACCGGGTGCGGCTGCGCCACCCGTCCGGACACGTCGGGCCGGCCTTCGCGGTCGCCGGGCGGCTGGTCTGGGGCTTCACCGCCGGGGTGATCGACCGGGTGCTGCACCACAGCGGCCTGGAGCTGCCCTGGGACCCGTCCCGGATCGTCGACCTGTCGGACGAGGCGCTGGCCCTGGTCCAGGGCGACCTCGAACACTCCCGGGTGCTGCCGGGCGGCGACGCCGACGCTTCGTGACGGGCCGCCGGCGCGTCCGGCGCGCGGGCCGTGGGAGGGTGTCCGAGTGAACGTCCTGGATGTGCTGCTGATCGCCGCGGCCGTGGCATTCGCCGTGTCGGGCTACCGGCAGGGCTTCGTGGTCGGCGTGCTCTCACTGGTCGGCTTCCTCGGCGGCGGCCTGCTCGCCGTCGAGCTGCTGCCGCTGCTGCTGCTCGACCACATCGGCCCCGGCACGACGGCCTCGGTGGTGGCCGTCGTAGTGGTGATCGTCCTCGCCGCGATCGGCCAGGCGGTCACCGCGCACTTCGGCTGGAAGCTGCGCGGGCACATCGGCCGCCGCCCGGCCCGGGTGCTGGACGCGAGCGGCGGCGCGGTGGTGAACGTCGTCTCGATGCTGCTGGTGGCCTGGCTGATCGGTTCGGCGCTGGCCGGGGCGTCGCTCCCGACGGTCTCCAAGCAGGTCCGGTCCTCGGCGGTCCTCGGCGGGGTGCAGAACGCGCTGCCCGACGACGCGCCGAACTGGTTCTCGGACTTCTCCAAGGTGCTCGCCCGCAACGGCTTCCCGCAGGTCTTCAACCCCTTCGAGCACGAGCCGATCACCCAGGTCGACAGTCCCGACCCCGCGCTGGCCGGCAGCCCGGCGGTGGCGCGGGCCCGGCAGAGCCTGGTCAAGGTGGTCGGCACGGCGACCTCCTGCGGCAAGACCCTGGAGGGCAGCGGCTTCGTCTTCGCCCCGCACCGGGTGATGACCAACGCCCACGTGGTCGGCGGGGTCAACGAGCCGACCGTGCAGATCGGCGGCGTCGGCCAGCTGTACGACGCGACGGTGGTCCGCTACGACTGGCAGCGCGACATCGCCGTCCTGGACGTGCCCAAGCTGAACGCGCCCCCGCTGGCCTTCGCGGGCGAGGCCAGGACCAACGACAGCGCGATCGTGGCCGGCTTCCCGGAGAACGGCGCCTTCAACGTCCAGCCGGCCCGCATCCGCGGCCGGATCCAGGCCAACGGCCCGGACATCTACCACCGCGGCCAGGTGGTCCGCGACGTCTACTCGGTGCGTTCGCTGGTCCGGCAGGGCAACAGCGGCGGACCGCTGCTCACCCCGGACGGCGAGGTGTACGGCGTGGTCTTCGCCAAGTCCCTGGACAGCGCGGACACCGGCTACGTGCTGACCGCGGCCGAGGTGCGCGAGGACGCCGTGCAGGGCGGCACCGCGACCGCCCGGGTGGACACCCAGGGCTGCGCGCTCTGACCGGGGGCGGGCCGACCGTGGTGCGCGGAGACCCGGGGCAGCCGCGCCGGGCCGGGGCGGCCGATATCCGTCGCTCCGTCAGACGGCCCTGGTAGCCTCGGCCGCGCTCACCCGTTCGGCTCAACCGGGCGCCGTCCCGGGGTGGGTCCGACAGGAGGTCGTGGCAGTCCGATGATGGGTCACTCGCACGCGGTGAGCGGGGCGATGCTGTACGCGGCCTCGGCCCCCTTCCTGCCCCCGCTGCTGCTGCACACCACCCTGCAGCCCGCGGACATACTGATGGGCACGGTGCTGTGCGCGGGCGCGGCCCTGCTGCCGGACCTCGACCACCACGACGGCTCGATCGCCAACTTCCTCGGTCCGGTCTCCAAGATGCTCTGCCGCTTCGTGGCCTGGATCTCCGGCGGCCACCGGCACGCCACCCACTCGCTGCTGTTCGTCGCGCTGATGGGCGCCGGCACTTGGGCCGGGGTCACCTACCTGGGCCGCTACTTCACCCTCGGGCTGACCTTCTTCCTGCTGGCGCTCGCGATCCGGGCACTGCGGCTCTGCCCGCCGGGCGACGGTCCGGAGGCGTGGATCACCGTCATCGGCCTGGCCGCGCTCGGCACCTTCGGGATGAACACCTGGATGCCCAACTCGCCCGGCTGGCTGCCGTACGCGGTGGCCCTGGGCACGCTGGCGCACCTGCTCGGCGACTGCCTGACCAAGAAGGGCGCGCCGCTGCTCTGGCCGCACAAGGAGCGCTACGAGGTCGTGCTGATCAAGCGCAGCGGCAACAGCGTCGAGACCAAGGTGCTGGTGCCGATCATGTCGGTGGCGACCTTCGTCCTGCTCTGGTTCACCGCGCTGTCGCCGACGATCGTCAACTGAGACGACCGTCAACTGAGACGACCGTGAGGTGGACGCGGCGCGAGGCCTCAGGTCTCGCGCCGCAGTCGTGCGCCCACCCAGCGGGCGCGTCGGCCGAGGATGCGGGGGATGCCGAGCTGCCGCCGCTCCGTGCGCTGACGGCCGTCGGGGCCGTCGAAACCGAGGTCGTCCGCCCGGTCGGGCCGGTGGGCGGAGCGCTGGGGGCTGTTGTGACGTCGGCCGCGCGGGGCGCCGCCGCTTTCGGGCATCCAACTCATACCGGAAGGGATGCCCCTGGGCCGGTGGAGGTAACCGCCCGGGCCTCGCCGAAATTGGCCTATGCGGTTGTCATATGAGCGTAAAGATAGGGGAGTTGGAGCCGGGAGCCCTTCCCGTGGACCCCACGTACGGCCGCGTCCCCGCCCCGGTGCGGCCGGGCCCCCGGTCCGTACGGCCGCGTCCGTCGACGCACGGGGTCATTCCTTGTGGCGGCCGATCCAGTCCAGCAGCTCGGCGGTGAACTCCTCCGGCGCCTCCTCGTGCGGGAAGTGCCCGACCCCCGGCAGCAGCCGCCAGCGGTACGGCGCCGCGACGTACTCGCCGCCGCCGAGCGCGGTGTGCGACAGCAGCACCGGGTCCGCGGCGCCCTGGACGTGCAGGGTCGGCGCGGTGATCGGCTTCTTCATCCGCCGGGCGAACTGGATGCCGTCCGGCCGGGCCATCGAGCGCAGCAGCCAGCGGTACGGCTCGATCGAGCAGTGGGCCGTGCTGGGGATCTGGATCGCCTGCCGGTACGCGTGCAGCGCGGCCTCGTCCAGGCCGTTCGGACCGGTCCAGGAGGTCAGGTAGCGGCCGACCAGCTCGGCGTCGTCGGCCACCAGGCGGCGCTCCGGTATCCACGGCCGCTGGAAGCCCAGCACGTGGTCGAAGGCGGCGAACTGCCGGCGGTCGGTCAGCAGCGCCCGGCGCAGGTCCCGCGGGTGCGCGGCGGAGACCACGGTGAGGCTCTGGATGACGGACGGCCGCATCACCGCCGCCACCCAGGCCAGGGTGCCGCCGGAGGCGTGCCCGACCAGGTGCGCCCGGCGCTCGCCGAGGGAGCGGATCACCCCGGTGATGTCCAGGGCGAGGTTGCCCGGGTCGTACCCGCGCGGGGTGCGGTCGCTGCCGCCGATGCCGCGCAGGTCGAGCGCCACCGCCCGGTAGCCGGCCTCGGCGAGCGCGGTCAGCTGGTGGCGCCAGGCCCACCAGTACTCGGGCCAGCCGTGCACCAGCAGCACCAGCGGGCCGGAGCCCAGCTCGGCGATGTGGAAGCGGGCGCCGTTGGCCGCGAGGTCGCGGTGCGTCCACGGGCCGGGCTGCCGGATGCTCCAGGCCTCGCCGCCCTCTGCCGAGGTACCGAAAGAGAGCGGGCTGTTGTCCTCGGGACCGGTGTCCTCGGAGGCGGCGCCGGGGCCTCCAGGGCCTTCGGTAGTGAGCCCGGCGCCGGAGTCGGGGCCGGAGTCGGGGCCGGAGTCGGCGGACGGCTGCGCGGGCACGGGCGTCTGGTCAAGCGGCATACCGAGAGCGTGTCACATTCGCGCGCCTGACACGTGCCCGGCACTCGTTGTCGGCCGGTCCGGCGCCCGTCGACGCGGCGCCGTCCGCCTCCTGCCGTTGCCCTGCTGCTGGCCTGGCGTCGTCCTGCTGCCGCCCTGTTGCCCTGCCGCCTGCCGCCCTGCCGTCGCCCTGTCGGCGCCGGGCCGGTGACGGGACGCCGGTTACGGGATGCGGCCGAAGGCCCGGTCGATCTCCTCCTGGGTGGCCGGGCGCGGCCGGGCGTTCTTCAGCACGTCGGCGGTCTTCTGGGCGCCCTCGATGGTGCGCACCGGCTTCTCGATCTTCTTGAACGAGCGCCAGGCCAGCATCCCGAGCAGCACCGCGAGCAGCAGGTAGGCGCCCGCCACGATCAGGAAGGACCAGCCCAGCGACAGGCCCAGGGCGTGGATGCCGAAGGCCGCCGCGGCGCTCAGCATCGGGATGGAGAACAGCGCCACCACGCCGGCGACGATCAGCGAGACGCCGCCCGAGACGCCGCGCTTGACGTCCGCCCGGATCTCGGACTTGGCGAGCGCGATCTCGTCGTGGACCAGCGCGGACAGGTCGGCGGTGGCCGCCGCGAACAGCTGCCCCACCGAACGCTCGCCCTCGTAGGGCGCCCGGCCGTTGCTGGACGGGTCTGCGGCTCCTGCGGGCATCAGCGGTTCTCCTCTGCGGCTGTACGGCGTGACGCCGCCGCGGGTGTGCGGTTCCGGGGGCCGGTGGGGGGTCCGGAGGCGTCTGTGGGTTGTCGACAGCTCAGAATCATGCCCCTACCGGTCAGTCGGACACCACTCCGGGGCCCCGCCGGAGGGACGTGTCCCGGCGGCCGGGGCGGTCCGGGCGCCTTCGTAGGGGTGCTCCGGGCGTCGCCGTCGGGGTGGTCCGGGTGCCGCCGTCGGGGCGGTCCGGGTACCGCCGACGGGGCGGTCCGAGCGTTCATGCCGTACCCCTCGGGGCGGCTCCCGGAGCGGTTTTCCGGAGGGTTCTCCGAGGGCGCTCCGGGGGCTCTCCCCGGAGCCTCAGCCGGGCTGTCCGGGCCGGTCCCGGGTGCCGGGGGCGGGGTCCTGCCCCTCGTCGGTCGTCGGGCGGGCCGCCTCGCCGACCCGCGCCCGCCAGGCCGGGTCGTCCTCCTGGTAGACGTCCGGGACGCCGTCCCCGTCCAGGTCCCGGTCCTCCTCCTCGCACAGCTCGCGGTAGTGCCGGTTGCGCAGCTTCAACAGGACCGTGGCGACCGTCGCGGCGAGCACCGAGCCGACCAGCACCGCCGTCTTGGCCCGGGCGGCGAGCGCCGGGTCGTCCGGGAAGGCCAGCTCACTGATCAGCAGTGAGACGGTGAAACCTATGCCCGCGAGCACCGAGACCGCGACCATGTCGGCCCACTTGAGCCTTGGGTTCAGCTCGGCCCTGGTGAACCGGGCGGTCAGCCAGGCGCCGCCCAGCACGCCCACCGACTTGCCGACCAGCAGGCCGATCACGATGCCGAGCGGTGCGGCCTGGGTGAACACCTCGCGCAGCTTCGGACCGGAGACGGCCACCCCGGCCGAGAACAGTGCGAACACCGGGACGGCCAGGCCGGCCGAGAGCGGGCGGACCAGGTGCTCGATGTGCTCGCCGGGGGAGTGCTGCTCGTCGCCCTCCCGGTGGCAGCGGAGCATCAGGCCCATCGCGACGCCCGCCACCGTGGCGTGGATGCCGCTCTCGTGCATCAGCGCCCAGGTCACGACGGCCAGCGGCACGAAGAGGTACCAGCCGTGGACGCCGCGCCGGTGCAGGAACCAGAACAGCACCAGCCCGGCGAAGGCGAGGCCGAGCGCCCAGAACTTGATGCCGTGGCTGTAGAAGATCGCGATGATCAGGATCGCGATCAGGTCGTCGACGACCGCCAGGGTGAGCAGGAAGGCGCGCAGCGCGGACGGCAGGTGGCTGCCGACCACGGCCAGCACACCGAGCGCGAAGGCGATGTCGGTGGCGGTCGGGATCGCCCAGCCGCCGGGGTGCCCGCCGTTGCCGGAGTTCACCAGGGCGAAGAGGATCGCGGGCAGCGCCACCCCGCAGACGGCGGCGACCACGGGCAGCAGCGCGGCACTGGGCGTGCGCAGCTCACCCGCGACGAACTCGCGCTTGAGTTCGATCCCGGCGACGAAGAAGAAGATCGTCAGCAGGCCGTCCTTGGCCCAGGTGGCCAGGGAGAGGTCGAGGTGGAGCGGGGCGGAGGGGCCGACGGTGTAGTCGAGCACGCTCTGGTAGGCCTGCGGCCAGACGTTGGCCCAGATCAGCGCGATGACGGCGGCGCCCAGCAGCAGCATGCCGCCGACCGTCTCGGTGCGCAGGGCGTCGGTGATGAAGGTGCGCTCGGGCAGTGACAGCCGGCCGAGGAACTGCCGGCGGCGGTTCGTCGGCTCGTGGACGGGCGGCTGGTCGGTCACGGGGACCTCCTGGGGCTGGGAGCGGCAACGGATGCACGGGTGGTGCAGTTGCCGACCAGACTTCCCGGCGCGCCCTGTGACGCCCGCGACTCCTGTCAGGGATCTTGATGCGTCCTTAATAGTCTAGCGGGACGTTTGGGTGACATCCGGATTGTCCTATCCAAGGACTTAAGCCCTACGGGCCGGTTCTGCACTCCGGAGGAGCAGTGGCCCGGCACCCGAACGGCCGCTCTGTATCCGAACGGGTGCGGATGAGGCAGCTGACGGAGCGGTTGACGGAACGACTGACGAGACGGCTGGCGAAACAGCTGGCGAAACGGCTGTGCCCCGGACGGTGATCACCGTCCGGG